>JBNLCD010000342.1:0-6500 GCA_050303635.1 Anaerolineae bacterium | reverse complement strand
GCCGGCGGAGGGCAGATGCGAGACGTAGCGTTGAAAATACCATTGGGTTATCTCCGCCCCGGAAGGTTTACCCAAGGCGACAACCCGCACACCGCGCGGCTCTAGAGGTTCAACAAGTCGTTTGATCACGCCACCTTTACCGGCGGCGTCACGGCCTTCAAAGATTAAAACAACGCGCAGGCCTTTTTCCTTGATCCAATATTGCATTTTGACGAGTTCAAATTGTAAACGGGTCAGTTCTTTTTCATAGAATTTTTTTGGGAGTCGTTTAGAATCTTCTTTTTTCTTTACTTTCTTTTTCTTAGACATAAAAATTGCTCCTTATTGAAGGAAACAGCCATAATTTTTGTATTTAACTCCTATTATAGCGCAGAAAATGGCTTGCTACCGAAGCCCACCGGAATTACCGATTGGCAAAGTTGCACGTTTTTCATGAAGTCCTATAATTGGGCTCAATGGCTAAGAAATTTATTTTGTTGTTAATTCGCCAACAAGTTAATCATTCTTTTTCGCCTTGTCCACGACACCTTTTTCATGATTTCCACGACACAAGCCCTGTAAGAGCTTATAGTTTATGGTAACTTGGGGAGATGAAATAAGTTGTCTAGCCGTTAAAACTACTCACAATTAGATAGAGGAGCATCCTGTGAAACACTTTGTTGCACTCACGGTCCTAGTTCTAACCTTTCTAGGGTTCGTGATGCCTACTGTTTATGCCCAAGATGGGGGGAACGTAACCTACGTTCAAGTTCAAACGAGTGATGGTAATCTCACCTTCGCCATGCCTGAAGACTGGATCGCTGATACGGAAACTGTTCCTCTCGGCTCATTTTTATTAACCAATAACCAGTCCGTAATCGAAAAAGCTCCCGGTGATTTGATGAATTCCGGCGAATTTAGCATGGTGCTGAGTGTTCTAGATGTTGAAACTGCCGCTGAAAATGGTATTGCGGGTGAAACTGTAGCTGATCGATTAGCGGTGATTACGGCGGCGCTTGAAACACGCTATGCCGAGCGGGTTGTTATCAATGAAATTGAATTCACCGAAGCCGATGATGTGACGCCTGCCACGGCCCAAGTTTCTTATGTATTAGATAATGAAGCGTTTGGGACACTCATTTTTTGGGATGTCAACGAAGATTTGATGGGCACCGCTATTTTAAGTTATGCCGATGGTGAATGGGAAGATTTTGCCCCTATCGTGACCAATATCTACCAAAGTGTACGCTATATTGGTGATCTTGAATTCCCCATACCTGAAGATCAAATCAAGTTACCTCCGGGAGAAAAGAAATAATGAAACGTGTACTGTTAGCCCTAATCATCATTGTTAGTTCATTATCTTTTTTGCCGAGTCCTAGCCAAGACGTTTTCGCACAAGATGTAAGTGGCGGATGTTCAGCCGTGAATGGTCTAAATTCAAGCTTTGTGCATGCAATGGCGACCACAAGTTTGACGGGGCAATCCTTTGTGCAAGGTGATACCCTTACATTCTCCGGCGAAATTGGCGATGTCGATACCGTGCCAGCGGTTTTGCATGTCGTGATTTCTGGTCCCGGTGGCGGTCTGGATCAAACCGCGGAAAATATCAGCTACACAATTCCCCAATCCGGTCTTTACGATGTTTCGATTACGAATATGCATGATTCCCGTACCGCATTATTAGTTGCTGGCTGTACGCCGGGCACGGGTGGAAGTGGTGGCGGTCCCGGTGGTGAATGGGAAGGCTATACGGATGGTCGATTAAATCCTGATCCGCTTGAAAACTATACGGTTTTCTGCGACTTCGATAATCTTTATATTTACGTCATTATTGGGGGAGATGGAACACTGGCCGGTGCTTATTCGATTTTTGCCATCGCTGATATTCAAATTGGCAACTCGATCCAATTCCCTGATCAAGCCTCAGGTGGTGGCGAAGTTCTCACAGTCTATCGCCAGTCGCAAGATGATATTCAAGTTTGGGGTGCGCGTGGGGCAAAATCCTTCAGCCTGACGGAATGCTACACTGCTAATGGCAGTGGCACACCGCCGCCTGCACCTCAACCAACAACTGACCCGAATGATACCGATGGGGACGGCGTTGACAATGATCTTGATGCATGCCCCGACCAATATGCTCCCGGTATGGCTTTAGGCTGTCCAGATACGGATGGGGACGGCTTTGTTGACGCTGTAGATAGTTGCCCAATCATTGCGGGTGTCGAGAGTGCGAATGGGTGCCCTGATTATGATGGTGATGGTGTCCAGGATCGTTTCGATTGGTGTCCACGTTATGCTACGCCGCCGGATGTTCCAGAATATCTTGGCTGTCCTGATGTGGATGAAGATCAGCATGTTGTCTCGCCACGCCCGCGTGAATTTGTGGGCTCAACGGCTGACTGGTGTCCTTTGGTTGCCGGGAGACTGGGTTGGTATGGTTGCCCAGAAGATCCCTTCCAGCTTATTCCGGTTGGGAGTAATGGTGAACCTATTCCGGAAGGCTATACGCTGTTTGAATATGCCTCCCAAGTAGGGAATTTTAACGATATTATCATCGACGCTCAAGCTGATCCGGAAACGGAATGTTACGTGATTTATATCGGCTTAATTTGTTCGGAGGTGCCTGCTCTGAATTAGCGCGTGTGCGTAAATAAAAAATCCCCCGCTCAAGTTGAGTGGGGGATCGTTTTTTCTGGATATGTTGATCGGTTGATGTCAATATTGATATGTGAGTCAACATATCAATCAATATAAAATTTAGACATCATTCCGGTCTGTCATACGACCATACAACCACCAATAGTTTTCGACTGGATAAGCCGCTTGAAGTTCGGCTGGCCAAAGAAAATCGCCATTTTTATGAAATTGGCGAATATGACTATCAATGCTAGCCACTTGGCTTGTTAATTCATCTGTCAAAATATCGAACTCTTTGGCTTCGGCGAGCAAATGTTCAATCATGGTGCGTTTTTCAGCCTCGTTTAACCAACCACTGTTACTTGAACCGGGGTCTTTGGCACAATCATCTAAGTACCAGCGCAAAGCCCCTAAACGGGATTCGAGTTCACGTTGAATTTTTTGTTCGTAGTGGGTAATCCACTCACTACGCTCAGATTCCCAATTCATGACGGCGTCATGGAGTTCTTGTTGTTGTTTGGCTGAAAGTTGAGTTTCCAGATGACGCAATTGATACACCCGCATGAGTAATCCCCCAATGGTTAGCTTGGGTAAATTGCCACCGAGCTGACCAAAAAGTTCTTCTTCATACAGATATGGCACCAGATTAGACGCCATCGCCGTTAAAGCATTCAGATTGCGTGTTATGTTGTAGTCAGACATGATTAGTTATTTGGTTTAGCCTCAGCTATTTATATTTCTTGACATTACGATAGGCTGGGTTGCCTTGTACTTCGCGCAAGCGGTCGTTGCCACCTTTGACGTGCCATTCAGTAAAGTGAACGCCATCGCCATCAACATAAGAAACGGTGGGACGGAAACCCAGTACTTCTGAACAAACAGTGATGAGTGGTTTTGATTCGGTTTCACTTATTAGGGTGAAAACCTTGCCGACTTCCCATTCCATTTCGATTGGCATGTCATGCCAAGTGCCGGCGACCCGATACGGGGATTCGGCTTGAACGCAATTGAGATAGACACCATCTAAACGGTTGGCCCAGAATGTGTGGGTGACACGTTCCGTGATGAGATAGGGACGCCCGGTTTCGGGTTCTGCGTAGAACCATGTGGTTGCATTTGTAGCCATGGTTAATTTTTACCTCAGTTAATTTGATTTTGTCTCAAGACAAATAGTATATGCCAAAAATAGTGCTTCACTGCACAATATTACATCAAAATTGCTGTCTACCCAACCGTTTTTTGCGAAATAGATGCATTTCAGATAATTACAAAATAAGCAGACAAGGGACTGAAGACCCTTGTTAACTAGATGATTTTAGCCTCCTGCCGTATTATTTGTACGAAATTGAAATGCATCTTTGCGAAATAATCATTAGAAGGGTCAATGATAGAAGATCCGATTGAAATAATGTTGGACTCCAAGTCCGACATGATTGCGGCGTTGCCAATAGCCTAGCGCGCTGACCAAGCCCATTACAACACCCAGCGCCATTAAACTTGACTGACCAGCAATTAGTCCATAGAGTATCAGGCCGAATACTATCAATGGCAAGATTACCAATGAAATAAAATTAGCGACGTAAGGCGTCGCGATACCCTCAACAATCGTTTGTGTTTTGCCGCGACTGGTCAATGTACCTTCAATTAAAATCATGGTAAAACCGAAGAGGGGGTGCGGGACATGAATAGTAAAATTGGCCCGCGTATCTGTTGCCAGATCGAATTTGAGCTTTTGGCCGATATCTTGTTTAAAACGAAACCGGCGCTGAATCTCGTCGAGACCATGTTCCGACTTAAATTGAAAAGGGACACTGAGCCAAGACATTTTAGAGTTTGCCTAAATCTAGGTGAAGGCTCACGGGACAATGATCGGAGCCCATGACATCGGTTAAGATAGTCGCGTCAACCAATCCCGGCAACAAATTGTTCGTCATGATGAAATAATCAATGCGCCATCCCACATTCTTTTGGCGCGCGCCACCGCGAGCTGTCCACCAGCTATAGGTTTCGGCGACGTCAGGGTATAAATGGCGGAATGTATCCACATAGCCTAGATTGACAAGTTTATCGAGCCACGCCCGTTCCTCCGGCAAGAAACCCGAATTACCCTCGTTGGCTTTGGCATGGGTGAGGTCAATTTCATTGTGGGCAATATTGACATCTCCACAGAAAACCACCGGTTTTTGGGCACGATATTTTTCGGCAACTTCTAAAAACACATCATTGAAAGCCAATTTGTATTCGACACGGGATAAATCACGGGAACCGCTGGGAAAATAAGCATTCATCAAAAAGAATTTTTCATATTCAGCGACCAACACGCGGCCTTCAACATCATAGGTGGGGTCACCCAGGCCATACGTCACATTGAGGGGTTCGTGGCGGGAGAGGATACCTACGCCGCTATAGCCTTTTTTCTCCGCCGGGAACCAATAGGTATGGTAGCCCTCGACTTCTTGCAAATCTTTGGGCAATTGCTCGACTAAAGCGCGTGTTTCTTGTAAGGCGACAATATCCGCTTGGGCTGAATTGAACCAATCCATGAAACCTTTTTTGTGAGCGGCGCGAATACCATTGACATTCCATGAGATGAGGCTAAGTTTTTTGGACATAATACCTTTACTGTCAGATAAATTTTATGGTTTGATTGACATCGAAAATAGCATAAGGTGGGGGGGAAATAAATCCCCTAAATAATAATAAAAAGCGCGACCGGATTGTTACGGTCGCGCCTTCGATTTATTCATTTAGATTCGTGAAAAACTTATTCGACGGACAAACCTTCAATTGTTCCGGCGAAGATATCGGTATCGCCGCTGTAGGTGCGTGAAATTTCCATCCAAACTCGTAGTTCACCGTTAAAGTTGATCATATCAGCCGTCCATGTGGGGCGACGTCTAATTTCACGATAGGTCCAGAGCGGCTCATTTGAAAGGCGTTCCCAATTTAGACCGTCAGTGCTAAAGGCGAGATTATAGCCAGCAAAGGATACCCCACTGCCCGTATTCATTGAGCCATAGAACATGAGCCAGCCATCACCATCTGGGATAACCGCAATATCACTAATATTGTGGAATTCCCATGTTGCGGGACCTTGGGCTGTGAAAACCGGATCACTTTCGGCAAAGGGTGCGTCCGGGGTTGATGGGTCATTATATTTTTCCCAGTGAATACCGTCATCACTGGTTGCCATTCCAATTTGAGGATCAACCGCACCGCCGACATAGTACATGACGTAACCGTCATCTGTTTTAAAGATTTCGCTGGAGCCAATAGAACCAGAATCCCATTCACCGTCACTACCGGGCAAGAGAACTAATTCTTCATCAAATTGCCACGGGTCGGTGGGTGAAGCGGCGGTGGCACGCGCAATGCCTGTCGGCGCAGTCGGATTGGCATTAGACCACAGGAAGAAATAAAAGACCCATGAGCCTTCATCTTCTTGAATAACGCTGGTGAGCAAATTCATATCAACGCCATAGGGGGCTTCTTCGTGCTTGAAAACGGGCTCTTCTTGGACTTCGGTCCATGTGTAGCCATCGTCTGAAATCATGTAACCGACAGAATTGGGCGCGGGCCAGTTGGGGTAGCCATTGCGGAACATATGCAATTGACCATCAATTTCAAGCACGACGGCAGGCACTGTAAATTGACCATCCCACTCGCCCGATGCGCCATGATGGAAAACGGCATTATCTGCGTCCATCACCAAGCGAACTTCAGGGTTGCCGCCATCTTGCGCTGAAACGCCACCAAATATGCTGAATGTGGCTAACAAGAGCACACTCAGTAGGGTTAACTTCTTAAACATTGTATTCATCTCCTGCACTTGATCTTCAATCGAGGTTTATTATTGATTCGGTTCAAAACATAAAGCCTCG
>JBNLCD010000341.1:0-6513 GCA_050303635.1 Anaerolineae bacterium | reverse complement strand
ATCGGTGGGGTAATCGCGTGGCGCGGGTTGACGCCGGGCGAGTGGTGCGTAAAAGTTGGATTCCCGCTCCATTTCACTATTTGCAACTCCTGCTGAGACCTCGTTTCTGGGGCACGATTAATCCACTTGATTTTTTGTCTTTACCGGGATTTCTAACGAGTGTGTTTTGGACGCTAGCTTTTGATCCCATAATGGAGCAAAGTCGTCTCGATGGCCTCAAGATGAAAGATTATTTCATCTGGTGGACGCCAAACCTCAAAGCGACGTTTACGGGCATTGGTGTGAATATGCTGGCTTCCAATGCCGAAGACATCAACCTGAGTGCATTTATTGGGGCCATTCGTTTTTATACCATGCTCCGCCGTGATTTTTGGCGAGTCCGACTTTTCACCGCAACGCCCCAAACCGCGCTAATTCTGCCGATGATTAAACGTATTGAAGAACTTGGTGGCAAAGTTCTATTTGGAGGACGCGCCGAAACCTTAGTTCAGCAAGATGATTATTGGCAAGTTCGTTTTGAAGAAGCGCGCTTGGGTAGCATGCGTACCCTCGAAACTGACCATGTCATTCTGGCGCTTAATCCTGATGCCGCTGAAAAAATTTTAACGAATAGTGTCTCAACAGAAAGTGAACATATTCGTTTTCCGCAGGTTACCCAAAATAGTACCGTGCGTATTTGGTTTGATGCCTCCCCCAAACGAGGCTCTGCGGCGGGTATGTTTACGGGTGACTTTGCCATGGATAACTTTTTCTGGATGGAACGTATCCGTGATGAGTTTAAGCCGTGGTATACCGCGACGGGCGGGAGCGTGCTTGAAGTCCACATCTATAACCGTTCTTTACTCAGTCAAACTGAAGCCTTTATTAAACGGGTTATTCAAGAAGAAGTCCTGAAAGCTTTTCCTGAATTGCGTGACCATGTGGTGCATGTGGCTTATCGGAGCAACGGTTTTCACCAGACTCAGTTCGAAGTTCCCCAAGAGGATAGTCTATGGGTCGATACGCCGTGGTCCAATCTTTATGCTTGCGGCGATTGGATTGGTTATCCAACGCCATCATTTTGGATGGAACGCTGTGTAATTACGGCTATTGCTTCGGCCAACGCTGTTTTGGCTGATTATGATAAAGATGCTTGCGAAATTTTACCGTTGCCCCATCCTGAAATACTTGTCCAGTTTATCAGTGCAACATTGCGTGACTTACGCAAAATATTTACACCCTTGGTTCAAAAATTATCACGCCGTCGCTAGACAGGAATTTGCCAATTCACTAGAAAGCATCTGAACGAGTTGCTCAAACTAACTGCGTCATTTGAACTCTACAGTTGCGTTGCGAGTAAATTGGCTACAAGCGAAAGGATGCTCTATGGATTATCGTACTCTTGGTCGAACAGGTGTAAAAGTGAGTCCTTTATGTCTAGGCGGCATGTTATTTGGTGATAGAACTGACGAAGAAGAAGCCAATAAGCTGATTAATCAGGCGCTGGATAGGGGGATTAATTTTATCGATACTGCCAATCGTTATGGTGGTGAACCGGGGCAGAGTGAACGCATTATTGGCAAGGCATTACAATCAAATGGTCAACGAAATCGTGTTATATTGGCCACAAAAGTTCATTATCATATGTATCCCGACGACCCGAATGGCGGCGGTATCCATCGGCGCCATATTATTCAAGAAGTAGAAGAATCTCTCAAACGTCTGCAGACTGATTATATTGACCTTTATTATCTACACCGTTCTACAGCGGGTGTGCCAATGGATGAAACATTGCGTGCGCTTGATGATTTAATCCACGCTGGCAAAATTTTATATATTGGTGATGCTGGTGCATGGCGTAATTGGCGGCTTGTTCAATCTTTATGGGTATCCCAAGAGCTTGGATTAAATCGAATGGTGGCCATCCAACCTCAATATAATATGCTCATGCGAACGGCTGAACTCAATTATCTTTCAATGGCAGAAGAATTTGGTTTAGCAATCATGCCCCATTCCCCACTGCATGGCGGCTTTCTAACCGGTAAATACTCCCGTGATAATCTTCATCAAGAAAATACGCGTTTTGGTACGGAATGGTCAGGAATATGGGATGCTGGATTAACGAATGAAGCATGGGAATTGTTAGAAGTATTACGCGTACTTGCTGATGAAAAAGACTGTGCTGTTAGTCAGATTGCCTTGGCATGGGTGTTGGGTATGCCAAATATTACGAGCGCCATTATTGGACCACGTACAGTTGACCAGTTACTTGATAATCTGGGTTCCTTGGATATTGAGATTACTGACGAAGATCATGAACGCATTGATGCGATTTCATATCCCGGTTTGAGTTTATGGAAACCCTAACTCAGTGCAGTCAGCTTTTTATTCAATGGTTATATTCTCAATAAGATTAATACCGTCGCCTTGTGGTTCACCATTTTGAGTGACTTCAAGACGCGGTCCTTTGGGATCATAAACACCCACTCGTATTTGCAGTGGACCGTCATGTGTTAAATCGGCGGGTACATTTCTAATCCTAAAATCACGCACCAGTAAATCTGGGGTTATAAAGCGCGTGGGATAAACGCCGTTCATAATGCCGCCATCCATTTGCCAGATTAATTCACCCGTGTTGGGGTCCAGAAAATGAACATAAACTGTGTAATCCTTCGTGAGCGGTGCTTCAGCAGTCCCCCGCCAATAGAAAGTGAGTTGGAAGGATTGGCTGGGTTCAAGCGTTTGCTGAGGCATATCAAAGCCTTCCAGTTGCAACGCATCCCCATAAACCACTTGATCAAGTGGATATTCGGGCGCGACCTCAGCATACGCCGCTTCAGCATCAACGCCATAAACCACATAACGGTTATTACCATCATCGATTGGCTCACTAATGGGCACTAAAACACGCGGAAAAGTACGATCAGGGTCAATTTCCTCATAAGCATCACCCAAATTACGCAGAGCCTCAACCTGATTAGGCTGGAGATCATAAGTCCGCCACAGGAAATCAGCGAATATGGGTAAAAACAGATCGTATTCAGCTAAATCATTAACTGTCACCGGAAGCGAGACGTCATCGACTTCCCATTCAGGCAAATAAAATGCTAAACGGTTTTCGCCCGGTGCTGAGATTTTATAGGTTTGATCGGTGTTTTTGGCATGTAGATCTAAAAAGCCAATAGTCTGCATCAGCGCGGGATTGGCATAGTGATATTTCTGACTATCCGTGCGCACACCATCTTCATCAAATGTGTTCAACAGCGTGTGATATGAAGCGGCAAGCGGGGCAATCCAACTGGCCACAAAAACAACAATGACCACTGCCCACTGTCGGACACGATAGCGTAAAACAAATGGCATGAGCCAATCCACCAACAATGCCACCAGTGCGGCTAAAATGAGCGGTAAAACCGTTAAGGCTAAGCGATAGTGATAGCTAAATGACCAGAAATAGACCGTAAAGAAGGGTAAGCCTAAACCGAGAGATAAACTCAAACCTTGTTGGATAGGTGATGCGATTCTTTGCCAAATAGCTCTTGCATCCAAAGCTAAAATGATCGCGCCAACCACCAATCAAGAAAATTCCACTAGGGTAAAACGGCGCGTTGGTTCACGAAAACCATTCACCCAGTCCCAGCTCGTGTCATTCGTCCAGCCGCCATCCGGCACACTCAACAAAGTCGGCAAAATCGCGATACTCAGTAAACCCAAACCGACAATGGGTACAGCTAAGCGCCAATCGCGTTGCCAATTGCGCCAATGCCAGTGCAATAAAAATAGTGAGCCTAGGACGGCAATGGCATACAGCCAAACCAATTGCATGCCGGAACGTTGGGAGAGTTCTTGCCAATATTCGGGCGGTAAATTCGTCCAGCGATGTCCGGCTAGAATATTACGGATATACCACATGCCACCAATAGGAGCCGAAGCTAGGCCAACCGTTGCCATCAAGCGGAAGCGTTGCCAGAAATAACGCGGATCACGTTGTTGCCATGCTTTGAAGATTGTCACAAGGAAAACCAGACCTACCCCTAGCACAAATGCACCCGATGTTGGTTTGGTCCACATGGCACCGCCCAACATCAATCCGCTCAGAATCGCATAACGCGCTTGTCGTTCTTTTTCACGCCACGCCAGAATAAAAAATACTGCCGCCAACGTGAAATAAATAGCCATCGGATGTTCTAAGTCGCCGGAACTTGCCCAAACAAGCGATGACGGTAACAAGAGCCATAAACCAGCGGTCAACAATCCGGTTAAACGTGAGCGATACACACGCCACCCCAGCAAATATGTCGCAAATACGGTCGCTAGGAAAAACCACGGCACCGCCGCCCGCGCCGCATGATCATTATGACTGCCCCATGCTAAATCACCCCATGTAAATGTTAGGGGTACAAGATTGGGATAATAATCAATCCATTTGGGAATTTCTTCATAGAGCATGAAGATTTTGGCGTTATAGCCAAATGTCCAGAGGGTGTCGTAGCGTAAAAATGGCCAGTAGGCAGTGTCCCATGCCATGGCTAACCAACCAATACCCATCATTACCAATAGCACCCATTTTAAGAGGGGGAATCGATAACCATCATCCGGCAGGGGAGTGCCATCATAAGATTCAGTGCGGCGTTGATAAGCAAAAAATGCTCCGATACCCGCCAAGATAATTGTCCCCGCCAAGGCAGTGGTGAATTCAAACTTGCCAACCGTCCCCAAAATAAATAACCATGTGGTGCCAACTATTGGACCAAGAGCCAAGGCTGTCCCTATAACCATTGTCCAGTCACGCCAATCGCGACGCGGCAATAACCACAGCGCATACGGCACACCAATACCGAGGAAAAACCAAATCATCCATGGCGTAACGGTTAAAAAGGGTGTTGACCAATCAGTTGAATTCATAAGCGCGTTGATACTTTCTTGAACACCTATTAGGTTGGGGCAAGTTGTGATTAATGTTGAATGTGCGGTTGTCATTCTAGTGAATTTTTTCGCGATTATACCATGTTGTCAGGTAAGCAAATTGCAATAACCTAAAAAAGTATTGTTTTACAAATATGTAATCAGATGATGTATGGGAAATTGGTTTGATCGACAAATTTATGGGTGCATGATGATCATATATTTGTCGATCAGTTTTATTCTACGATTTGGACGGTACCAAGCGTAACTTCAGTCGTGCCGGTACTCGTAGATAAACGCGCAATATCGGGTCGATAAAATCCTACAACGAGTTGATAGTTACCGGGCGGAATATTATCGTCAAGGACGACTGTATAGGTATCTGAAAAACATATTCCGGCAACCCAACGTGAACTGGGGAACCAATCTTGGCGTGGCGGACTATCACCAGATCCAACGAGTTTATTCTCATTATCAAGCACTTGGACAAATAAGGTGTAATCATCTGGTGTTTCGCTGATAATATGCCAATCTAAATTGAGCTCAAATGTTGCCCCTGCGTGGACTTCATAATCAACTTTATCCGGTTGAAGTAATTGCGCAAAATTCGTCCATTCGGCATAAACACTGCGGGTATCTGATTCACAATCTGATAAAACTTTCCCACCTCGAAGCATAACGGCTTCAAGTGGGTCATTATCTAAACTTGTGGCCGCAATGTCACTTTCAACAAGATCTGGATAACGCCAGCCGATGCGTATACGTGGTTCAAACGGCGCATACTGCGCGGCATCATGGAGTTCTATATGATAGGTTTCACTATAAATTTGGTTGACTTGCCATGTATCAGTACGACGTAACCCGCGCCCCGGATAACTATCTAAACTGCCAATACCAATTGGTTCATAATTCTCATCCGGCGCGAAAACTTGCACATAAAAACTAAGTGGTTCAGTCGTTTGGCGTAAAGGCTTCCAATATAGGGTAAGGCTAAGTTCTGCTGTTTCTTCATCACCCCAGATCGGCGCATCATCGATGGTATAGCCGAGGAATTGAATATCGCCAAACATTACATAGGCTTGGTTGATGTTAGCCGATAATTGTTCAACCGGTGATGTTGGTGTATAGGCGGGCAAAATAGTTGTGACGGGTAACGAAACGGCAAAATATATGAGTGGCACTAAAAAAGCATATTTAAAAATATTTTTTCTTAGATTAGCCTGTTCGAATAAATGCCATAAGCCTAGCGCTATAAGACTGCTGATACCCGCAATTGCAGGAAACAATAGGCGGCCTTGGCTTGCATAAGTTTGGGAAGTCCAGCGGACAACGCCAATAAAGACAATGAGTAGATGCAAAGCGGGAATCCAAGCTGGTGTTTTGGGGAATCGGATTAAGAAACTAACTAAACCAAGTACGCCAATGACCATGAGAACGAATACATAGTCAAAAAAGTATTGTGGGCTTAAAACATTCAAGCCGCCGAACCAACCCCAATAAGCATAGAAGAATCCTTCACGTTCGCCCCATAAATCTGCAATGGAGAAATCGCTTGGTCGCCGTCCCGCTACATCTAGCATAGCGTTGAGACCTGTTATATCGTGATAAAGATTGAGATTCCGGAGATAC
>JBNLCD010000340.1:0-6537 GCA_050303635.1 Anaerolineae bacterium | reverse complement strand
AGAGCGTGCATTTTGGACGCTCTTTTTGTTACCAAGTCCAAACATTATGAATGGGCAGATAAAGTGTGCAAGAATTGGCGATTAGCGTTACAATTTAGCGGCAAAGCTTTTTACACCGTAGAATGCCTAGAACACTTACAACCAATCAAAATTCGTTAAGAGGTTCAAACAACCTTAAAAGCTTGATACCTTTATTTTTGTGTTTGCTAAGCTTGTGTTATACTCAACACCAATGAACAAAAAAATTTCTAGCCCTATCCCAACTGAGACGCTTGAACCCACTGTCAAAGTATGGCGTGACCATATTCAACAACTGGGTTTAACTGGTTTGGTGGAAAATTTATTAACAATTGGTTCACCATTGGCTCCACTAGGCGCACAACTCTTATACATTGCTCAGCCTGTCCTAGGATTGTTTGGTCAAGCTGAACGAGTCGATGATTGGGCTACTATTTTAGATAATCGCGCTGGACTCGATTGGCTAAAAGACCAACTTGTCTTACCAGAGGACGATAGTGCTCATGGAAAATAATCTGGGGACGTTTATAATTTTTGTGGGCGGAACATGGCTTTTCATGGTCATTATGACGCTCTATATCCGGCTACGCGGCTGGCAACCTACCTTACGTAAGATTAAGGCTTATGTGGAGATGCCACGCCAAGTTTCGTCTTCATTAGAAACAGCGCGGCCACTTCATTTTTCAATTGGCAGTAGTGGGATTGGTGATCAGAGCACCCTCACGACCCTTGCTAGTTTAGCTTTGGTTCAAGAACTGGTTGAAAAACAAGCGTTTAGTAGTCAGCTTCCAACGCTCACATTAAGCGACCCGGTGAGTTTGGCAATTGCCCAAGATACCTTGCGCAAAGCTTATATTCGTCGTGAAAATGTCTTGAATTATAGCCCCAGCCTAGCCGCTTGGTTTCCGCAATCCAAACATTCGCTGGCTTTTGGGGCTGGTGCTTCCAGTTTGGCGGCAAGTGAAAAGGTAGGTGCCCAATTCCTCTTTGGTGAATTTGGCGCTGAATTGACATACTTGGGAGAATCGAGTGTGCGTCACGATCAATATCTGGTCGCGCACAGTACTCGACTTGAAGGTCAAGCTGTTGCTTTTGCTCAATCACATCATGTGCTCATTGGTGAAGAATTATTCGCTGGAGTAGCCTATCTCAATCGCGAACGACCATTTGAGCAAGCCGGTGTTCTTGCGCTCGATATTTTGCGCTGGATTGCTATTTTAATAATTATTTTTGTAGCTATAGAAAAATCACTTTAGGGGGGAACTGGATTGAAAACTCAACGTCGCCGATTTAGTTTTCTAAGTATGCTCTTTGCGACAATTGCAATTACATCGGCGCTATTCACAATTTTCGGCTTATGGTTGAAAGATTCTTCAATCAGTAGCTCTATGGATGACGCCTTACAAGTCGTAGCTGTTACAATTGTAATGTCAGTTGTTTTGGGTATCTTGAACTTATTTAGTGTTCATCTGGGCCGTATTACCAAAGGTAAAGGTGGCTGGGGCTACAGTATCATCACTTTACTGACAGCTATTGTTGTTATTGCTATCCAGATTTTGGACGATCAAGAAGTCTGGAAAGGTGATTTAGCCAACGAAAAACTCAGTCCGGTCCTATTTAGAACTTTAGAAGTCAGCATCGAATCTGCTCTAGCGGGACTCATTGGATTCTTTCTGATTTATGCGGCTTATCGTCTCCTATCCAAACGGGCTGAATGGAGCAGTTATCTGTTCATTTTTGCCGTACTCATTGGTTTATTAGGCTGGGTTCAATTAACCGATACAACAGTCTTTACCGAAATCAATGACTGGATTATGAAAGTACCTGTTCTAGCTGGCTCACGTGGCATGTTAATCGGGATAGGTCTCGCGAGCATTATTGTCGGGGTACGAACCCTGACCGGAACTGATCAAGCCTATCGGGAAGACTAATCTCGCAGGGTTAGTCGCCAGCATCCTTTTTAGGATTAGATATAGAGAATATTTACCTACATACACCCACACACAAACTTGGGGTTGAGGTTTTATTTATGAGTAATCATTTTGAAAACGACAACGATAATCCACTGCCTGATTGGTTAAGCGGGGCCGATTCTTTTGGAGATGATGAGCCAGCTCAACCTGTTCAGCCAAGTGAACCTACACCAGACGAGCCTGCGCCAGAGTGGTTGTCCAATGCGCAACCCTCCGGAGATTGGGGCGGCGCATCTGGTGAAGAAGATCTTGGTTATGAAGAGTGGATGCATCAGCAAGAAGAGGCCAATAAACCACCGCCCATTGAAGAAGAAGTGCCGGACTGGTTCCAAAATGTTGAAGAAGGGGCTGGCGCTGATGACTCAAGTGATACCGGTAGTTTTGTGCCAGACTGGTTTATGGGTCTTGAAGAACAAAGCCTCGAAGATGCCCCTGATTGGTTTAAAGATACGGGCGCAGTCGATTCTGATTCATTATTAGATACATCTGCTTTTGAAACAACTGCTGAAGCACCGCGTCCCACCCTTGATGAATTAGCGGGCCTGTCGCAAGTTGACGAAACACCGTCAGCTGATGATGAAGAACTCCCTGATTGGTTTACGGAAGAATCTGGGGCTGATAGTTCGCCGGATATGGAAATACCGGATCTCGATTTCGGTGCCTATCCAGATGCCCAAGCCGTTGACGATATTTTGCCAGACTTAGATTTTGGTGAAGACGATGCGGACGAACCGCTCGTTGACGAGGTTGACGAACTATTACCGGACCTTGATTTCGGTATGAGTGACATGTCCGATGATAGCTTTGCTGATTTTGCCGAAGTCGAGACACCAGATTTAGATTTTGCCGGGTTTGATATTGAAGCAGAAGAAGATGAACTGCCAATGTTTGAACTCGAAGAAGAACCTGAGCCAGAACCTGCACCTCCCCCTGCGCCAGAACCCGAATTGGCACCTGAAGATATGGACTGGCTCGATGAACTAAGTTTCATTGAGACGGGTATCTTAGAGGACCAAGCCCAAAAAGACGCAGAAGAATTAGCTCGACAACAAGCGGAAGAAGCAGAAGCTCTTGCTAAATTAGAAGCTGATTTGGCGATGCTCGATAACACTCAAGAGGACGAACTTGATTTTGGGATGGCCGACGACGCAATCGCTGATTTCTCTGCCGTGCCACACGATGTTGATGATTTTCTAGACGCCCAAGATGTTGATGATGAACTCTTTGCCAGTCTCGAAGGTGGTGTCAGCGATGATTTATCAGACACCGCCAGTGCTGAATGGCTCGAAGGTAGCGCCCCGAACATACCAACTGAAAGTGCTGAAGACGCTGGATTTGGCTTTGATTTCAGCGAATTATCACAATCTGATATGGGTTTCGATTTTGAAAAATTCATGGGCAAAGATGAGCCTGATACAGCCCCTGAAGGTGAGCCTGATTTAGATGATGTCTTTGCTGGGTCGTCAACTCCCGGCATGACCGCCCCCTTAGGTGCGACCGCCGCCCTAATTGAAGAAATGGGTGAGGCTAATCTTGAGGATTTATTTGGGGATTTGGACGATAGTGTACCGGCTAAGCCACCTACGGCCAGCATGGAAGACATTAGTCTTGAAGGCACATCTCAACTGGATTTGGCAACAACCGGTGAACTCTTCGATGATTTTGACGATGAACTTTTTAGCAAATTAGAAGAAGCTGATCCCGGTCCAAGTTTAGCCATGACCCGCGATTTTGATACGGGTGAACTTACGAGTGGCGAAGATCTTGATTTAAGCGATTTAGGTTTAGGTCCTGCTGAACGTGCGCGTGCCGCATCCGGTGATGCGCCTGATTTAGAACGGGCAGGCGATCAACCCGAATGGATTGCTGACTTACGACCAGATATGCCGGTTAAGGTCAGTGCCGGTAATCTTGAGTTTGATATGCAACAAACCAAGATCGCAGATATGCCAGATGAACTAAAGGCTCTACGTGATAAAGTGGCGGCTTTGACATCTCAACAACCGGCTGAAGCCGCCGATGAAACATCTAGCGGGATTTTAGCAGGTATCAGCGGCCTCAGCGCAACGCGTGTGATTGAAGACGTTGGCGAAGATTTTGATATTAGCGGTACATTGCACATTAGTGATGCCCAATTTGGCCGAATCGCAATTTTAGATCAAGCTCTGGCCCACATTCGCCAAGAACAAGAAATTCGCCGTCAAGAAGGTTCAGTCCGCCGCGATGCGTCTGAAGTGGTTAAAGCCAAGACCCGCGCCAAGTTCAAGATTGACCGTTTATTGGTTGCTGTGTTGATGCTGGTTGTTCTGGTTGGACCATTTATTTCTGACGCGCTCCATGTCGATAATATTGAATTCCCCACTGAATTTTCAGATGACCAAATGGTTGTTGTTGACGCGGTTGATGAAATTTCAGCCGGTGACTATATACTCATAACATTTGATTATGGTCCCACGACAGCCTATGAACTGGACCCGCTGGCGGATGCGCTCTTGCGTCATATCATCAAACAAGGTGGTATTCCTGTTATTACCAGCACATCCCCACTCGGGGCATTAAATTCACGGGCTGTCATGGATAACTTGCGAGATAATGAAGATTTCCTTGACGTATTAGGTCGTGAGGATGCTTTAGTCGCCCGTACGGATTATTACACACTCCGTTATGTTGCCGGAGATGCAGTTGGTGTACGTGGACTATCCAGTAGCACCAAAGTAGGCGAATTCCTATTTGACGTTGATAGCGATGGTGAAGATACTAATCTAGATATCGGCACACTTACTTCCGACGATTTTGCTTTCGTCGTTGTGATTGGCGAAGGTGTTGATGATAGTCGACGGTGGGCTGAACAAGCCAATATCGAGGGCTTACCGAAATACCTGATTACCACGGCCTCGGCTGAACCTATTGCGCAATCTTATGTGGATATCGATGGGGCTGTCGCCTATGACGGTTACTTAGCTGGCTATCGCGATGCTCGGATTTACAACGCATTGCGTAATCCCGAAGCTGACAAGCCAGCTGATAATCTAGATGACTATAATTTGCCAGATACCTACATTGCCCAATGGTACAGCACATCCTTAGCTGTCTTAGCGGCAGTCGTGATTATTAGTCTCGGACTAGTTATCAATTTTGTCCGCCGGATTGGGGGGCGGTCCAAATGAGTATAGATCAAATTGATATGATTGCAGGTTGGGCATCATTGGTGCTCACCCTGATGGTCTTTAGTTATTTATTGGCTGATAATTTCCTATATCGCATTGCGGTCCATGTATTAGTGGGCGCGGCGGCTGGCTTTGTCGTGTTCGCGGCCATCAAAGAAGTGGTTATCCCGTGGACAGATGCAATGATAATCCAGCCCAAAGGCGATTCGCAGGCAGTCGTTGAGCGCAATACACTAGGACTCATGCCCTATGTTTTTGTTGCCTTTCTAATCCTGAAGTCAACCAAACGTTTTGCTCGTGTGGGTAGTTTGGGAAGCTCCGTGATTATT
Source organism: Anaerolineae bacterium (assembly GCA_050303635.1). Taxonomy (GTDB): domain Bacteria; phylum Chloroflexota; class Anaerolineae; order Aggregatilineales; family J027; genus JAKEEQ01. The sequence continues at coordinate 1,050 of JBNLCD010000340.1, read as the reverse complement.
GGTGTTGGTACAGGTATCGCCCTCGTGGGTATTTTTACTGTAACCATTGTCAAATTAATTAATGATACGGGTGCGACAATTGCGGAATCAGAAGCGCTGGATGGCTTCGTTATTCTCATTGGCACAATTTGTACCCTCGCTTATTTCCAATATGTAAGTTTACGCAAGCGTGATGGTACCGCCCGTCGTCCTTTACCTCTGCAACTTATGGCGACGGTTGGTCAAGGCTTTATTGCAGTTACCCTCGGGGCACTCTACGCGGGGGCAATCCTGACAAGCCTAACCATATTTAGTACCGTTTTAAATGAACAAATTAGTTTTGTAGTCGAGCAACTGGGAGGATAGCCGGGTATGGCGGCCCAAAATATAAATGTGCAATCGGTGCTAGCCGCCGATTTTGGCTCAATTAATACTCGTGTTATTCTGGTAGATCTAGTCGGCGATCAGTATCGCCTTATTTCACGCAGTCGCACCAACTCCACTTTGGATGCCCCGATTGGCGATGTAACTATTGGCATGGGTCGGGCTATTCAAAATATTCAAAAGGGCACTGGCCGTGCGCTGATTGATCAAGAAGGATTGATTTTTCCTGAACAGGCTGATGGCAGTGGTTTTGATGAACTCATTGCGACTACTAGCGCGGCCCGTCCGCTGAAAGCGGTTTTGCTCGGCTTGATGCATGACGTCAGTATGGCGAGTGCAGTGCGAAGTTTAAACGGGACCTATATTGAAATTGCGGCAAGTATTAGCATTAGCGACCATCTTCCCGAAGAAGACCAACTCAATGCCATTTTGAAAGCTCAGCCTGATTTAATTTTTATTACAGGCGGCACCGATGGCGGCAACGAGGAAGTAGTCAAGCAACTCATTGATTTAGTTAAAATTGCCTTGACGCTGTTGCCTGATGATCCCTCACCAATGGTATTATTTGCCGGCAACCAGAATTTATCTGACTATGTCTATGATACGCTCTATGATGCAGAATTGGATAATGATGTTCTCATCGCGCCCAATATTCGTCCAGCCTTAAATGATGAAGAATTAGCCACC
>JBNLCD010000339.1:0-6566 GCA_050303635.1 Anaerolineae bacterium | reverse complement strand
GAGCCGATTTTGGGGTAAGCGCCCGCGCAGGGATTGAGCTTCTAATATTTTAGCTTGCGTTTGGGTATCAACACTGCTCATGGGGAAAGCAATCTCCATTAACGAATTAAGTTTTAGTTGGAACGGGGCTTAGTATAGCATATTCGCAGAGGGGTGACATTCCATTCGTGCCATGAAATTCAGTCGAACAAGTATGATGTGGCAGATAGACTAGGCTTCAACCACATCATATATCGTTCGCAGATAAAAAATTCTTGTAAATTAACTGGGATGTACCACAATTTCCGAAAAATGGGCTTCTGTACCAAGCCCAATCCAAAGACCGATCTGGCCACTGCTTTCACCCAGTTTTAAGTCATTGACAATTAAACAAGGCTGGTCAGCGCCATTGACATATAATTCAGCGCGGATGCCATTTACAACTAACTTGATGGGTGTCCACGCACCAGAGACCAAGTCCGTATAGGATTCATAAACGCCCGGATTCTCCTCACGTAGGCGATACCACGGATAATCGGGCGCGGATATATATTGCGTACTGTGATTACGGCGTAATTGATCATTCGCGCGGCCATTAGTTGGGCGTAGATAAAAACACTCAAATTGCCCGTCACCAGCTCGTATGCGAAAAGCAATTCCTACGAACCCGCGCATATCCAGTGGTGCATCAGGTAAGGGATTACCCGCGATCATGGTTTCGATTGTGCCATTCTTAAACTCAAAATCTTTGATGATGGCCACTGCATGTGATTTTGAATCACCAGTTTCGACTAATCGAATGGCTTCTTTCCCATCCTTTGTCACGCGTGTCGCTTTAACTGCATGTAAATCGAGATTACCGATATCATCTACTTGAAATGTATAGCTCATGATGTCCTCCTTATAAAAATCACTCTATCTACTGTGAAGGACACAATAAGGTTGTATTGAATTTAATCAGGAATTTGCCAAACCAAATGACTCCACCACACGCGATTGGGCCAAGTGGCGAGACCGATATCAATAAATTCCCCGTCTTGCCAGACCAGTACTTTATCCTCATGATTGATATAAGCAAGTTGGGTGCCATCGGGTGAAATCGCAATTTGCTCAGGTTCAACGGAGCGAACATCAAGTTCAATCGCATCGCCATCCTGCGTAAGCATAGTCCACATTCGGTTAAGTTCTTGGTCAACTGCTATCTGAACTTTTAATCCCTCTGGACTGGCCGCGCTAACTTGATTGATACCACTCTCAATCTCAACTTGACGGCCATCCGCCCAATATAAGGCTTGCCAACGGGCATCCCGATACAAAATAACAACACCTTCATCGGTATAAAATTGCCGAATGATGTCCACTGCCTCGGCTGAAGTGCGCCCCATCGCCATCGGTTCAAGAGGAGGCAATTGATATTCTTGTTGGGTACCTGTGCGCGGATCAATCAGGATAAAGGCTGAAACGGGATTGTTTGCATCATCAAAGACAGTTGTTTCCAAAACAATGCCGGGTTGTATCCAATAATTTGGCAAGGGGCCACCGACTGAATAAACCGCTGGCGATACACTCTCAACCAAATCAGTCATGGTTTGCCTTTCTAAATCATAGACAACGACCGTTAAATCTCCGCCCAGCGCACGCATTTCGTTCCAGACCAGTTGGGTGCCATCCGGTGACCACGCCGCGTTACTGCGCATCACAAAATTCTCGGCATGACCATCTTCTTTGATGCGATAGTTTTCGGGTTGGCCAGCAATTATTTTTGTTTCACCCCCATTGGCATCATCGCGCAGGGCAATATTGATTGGTGTTTCGGGTCCGCCACCAAATGGTTCACGTTCGGAGTTAAGCCATTGTGTCTCAATTAATGAAATAACATTTAAGCAACTATTGGTGGGCGATGCTGTGAAATTTAAGCCGCTACACGGTGGTTCGGCGGGGATGTCTAAAGCAGAGCCATCCCACGTTAATAATTGTTCGCCGGAATGAATCACCAGCGGTGTATCATCTTCACTTTGAGCGGCGCGAGTTATTGGGCCTACAATCAATAGACCCAGCACGATCATCAGAACGGTTAATCTCAAAAATGTTTTCATAACAAAAACGTCTCCCCGCCGATAGAACATCTTATGTTGCGGTATTCAGAAATAAAAAAGTGAGAAACTTGATAGTTCCTCACTTAAGAAGTTTAGCATTAATTGTTGTTTGAGGGGATTAATCCACAATTTCCAATGTGCAATGCAAGGCGCGTGGACGAATAAGTGATTGATCGAGCGCTACATCAAAATACATGCCGCCAATTTCTTCAATATCATCCATGCGCAAGGTTTGGAAGGCTTCAACCCGCACCCGAATATCGCCAATAGTCGCTGTCGGTGTGACTTGAAATTCAGCCATTAAGACCGGCAAATCTGGTGAGACAGGTGCCACAAATTCACTGGGCTCAACATTCCCACCAACGGCTTCTAAACGTAAGATAACATCGGCGTGTTGGGGAATGCCTTCACCAGATTCAGGTTCTAAACCCAGCACCAATGTATTGGTCTCATTCGACTTAACCGCATCAGGCACAATCACACATAAATCGTAGCGAATAATATTTTCATTGTTTGGGGTATCTGAAGGTGGCTCGACTTCATCATGGGCCAAGACATCTTCAATAGCTTTATAGCCTTTAGGTGTTAAGTGATAGACGCGCACCGCATCCATCGTCATATAATTCTTGGTAACCAAGCGTTTAATGGCTTTGCTAAAGGAGCGCTCGGTTAAGCCCGTGCCGTTCATAATATCGTCTGTATCGGCTTGATCACGTTGCGTACGTCCCATATAGCGCAATACATCGAGTGCTTGGGGAGGTAAGGTGGTTAGTTCAAAAGGTAAGGACATGGCATTTGCTCGTGACTATCAATTGAGTAGATAAGTTGACTAAGTCTACTATATTCTAAGTAGGGCTATTCAGCAAATTTTCCTTGGCCAAATTAACGATGATTCTTGCATTCTGAACTCATATCGCTATACTAACTTGCGGTTAATTAAGATAAGTCATGAAGGATTTCGCGTGGCCAAACAAGGTATTCGGCATACAGTTTTTATCAGTTTAATCTTGGTGCTGTTATTAGCCGCTTGCGGGGGCGATGATGGCGGAGGATCTGATTCCGGTGGCAATGATAATGGAGCCAACACAGGCAATACCGCTGTAGTAGAGGCAACCGCAACACCTGAGGACCTTCCGGCTTTGCCGACCGATGCAAATCAACCTACCCCCGCGCCCGAAGTTGCGGCTACGGTAAATGGTGTAGAAATACCTTATGCGGATTTTGAACGCGAAGTGAGTGCGCAACTGGCCAGTTTAGTTTCACCACCATCTGATATGGCGACATTTGAAACTGAAATTATCAATACAATGATTAATCAGATTTTGATTGAGCAATATGCCAGTGCAAATAATATTGTGGTCACGGATGAAGCGGTCCAAGCCGAATTGGATATCCTGACCCAAATGGCTGACGAGAACGGGATGGATTTAACCACCATTTTTGGTTATCCCGAAGATATGATTCCCGGCAAAATGTATGATGCGCTCTTGACGCAAGCGGTGAGCACCCATGTCACGGATAATGCACCGTTAACTGTTACGCAAGTTCATGCGCGCCACATTCTCGTTAAAGATGAAGCCTTGGCGCTTGAACTCTTAGGCCGGTTAGATGCTGGCGAAGATTTTGCCACGTTGGCGCAAGAATATTCCCAAGATCCGTCATCTGCGCGGGTTGGCGGTGACCTAGGGTGGATTTCACCCGGCGACTTACTACAACCCGAAGTTGAAGATGTTATTTTTGAAATGCCAGTTAATTCACGCTGGCCAGAACCTGTTTCGAGCGTGATTGGCTATCATATTATTGAAAGTTTAGAACGTGTCGAAGACCGTCCAATTGATGAAACCAAGCGTACTGAGCAACGCCAAGAGATTTTCGCAGGATGGTTGGCTGACGAAATTACAAACGCCGAAGTTGTACGATTCGTAGGAATCGATGCCACTCGTTAAAATAGAAACTATGTTATACTAATTTAGCCTTAATAAATTTTGCGTAATTATTGGCAGATAAGGAGAGCAACTCATGGGGCAAAGTTCCTCTGGTGGGGCAAATGATGTCTATAATATGATTAGTATTTTCTTTGTGGCATTGGCTGGTTTTGTGTGTCTAATTGCCTTATTGATTGCTGGTGAAATATTGCCAGCTGGTCCCTTTGAACCTGCCACAGAAGTACCCGAACCAACATCTATCGGGGATATCACAGCTACGCCAACGGATACACCTGAACCATCCATCACCCCACGTGCTACGGCTGAAGTTCAAATTACCGCCACGTGGACGGGTTTCCCAACCCAAACAGCAACTGCTACGGTCACCTCTAGCTCAACACCAATTCCGTCAGCGACAGCGACCTTTACAGAAACATCAACACCGACCGAAACACCCACTGAATTACCTAGTGAAACACCTGTACCTTCTGCCACGGAAGCACCACCCACATTAGGTCCACCGGCAGTTATCCAATTCAACTTGCAAACCTCCTTCACTCGTGATGCATTTACACATGAAGGTTGTGAATGGCAAGGGGTTGCGGGGAATGTTCTCAATGCATCTGGTACAGCTGTTCCCAATTTATGGGTACGTGTTGTCGGTTCCGGTATTGATGAATTCGTCATTAGTGGTTCAACCCAATTGTATGGCACCTTAGGTGGCTTTGAAGTTCAAACGGGTACTGAACCTGCGGCGGCTATCTATCAAATTCAAATTTATGCGGCTGACAAAGAAACAGCCCTATCGAATGCTGTTTCAATTAGTCTAGATGGTACCTGCGAAAAGAATCTCGCAGTGGTTAACTTTGTTCAAGTCCAATAGGCTAAAATAATCAGTGAGTCAGCATCGTCCGCCTGCAAATTATAATCCACGTCCGCCGATGCCTCCCCATAAATCAAAGGGAAGGCATCGGGGATCGGGTCTGATGGATGTCATTACTACGATTTTTGTTATTGCCACGGTGCTGATGATTGGCGGCACCATTTTGTTGTTGAATAATCCCGATGCCGCCTTTAATCCTTTACCGAAACCAACAATTCCTAAGGTTTTGGAGATTCCGTCACCGACCATAACGTTGACGCCAACAATCACTACCACACCGACGATTACACTCACGCCGACGCCATTTCCGACGTTTACACAGACCGACACGCCACGGCCATCTACCACACCGACAATTACCCCGACTCAAGTTATTTCGGGAGCAGGTAGTACATTGGAACCGGGTGCGACAGTTGCCACGCCGACGCGGGGTCCCACCAAATCACCTTTTGAATATATTACCGACAGTGTTTTCTATCGAGCCAACACCAATGAATTTGGTTGCAATTGGCTCAGTGTTGGCGGGGATGTGTTGGATATTGATGGGCAACCTGTTCTCGATATGCCAATTGAAATTATTGGTGAGAACTTTGAGGAAATTGTCTTTAGTGGCAGTGATACTAATTTTGGGCCGGCGGGTTTTGAAGTTCAGCTCGATAGTCGTCCCAGTGGTGGACGCTATTCGGTGCGTTTATTAGGACCCACGGGTTTACCTGTCTCAGACTTCGTATTTGTCACCATGGGCGCAACCTGTGATGAAAATGTGGCTGTGGTAAACTTCATTCAAGCGCCCTAAAAGCTACGAAAAGCAAATTTATTATGCCTACCCTATACATTGTACCGACGCCAATTGGCAATCTCGAAGATATGACGTTTCGGGCCGTCCGCATTTTAAGCGAAGTCAAACTTATTGCGGCTGAAGATACGCGTACAACCCAAAAATTGCTCAATCATTACGAAATTAGCACGCCCATGCTCAGTTATCATGAGCACAATAAGTTGCAACGACTTGAAGATATCTTTAATGCATTGGCCGATGGGGATGTGGCATTGGTTTCTGATGCGGGCACACCCGGTATCTCTGACCCCGGTTATGAATTAATCACCGCCGCTATTGAGCGCCATGTTCATATAGTCCCTTTACCGGGGGCAACGGCTGTTACCACCGCCTTAGTCGCATCCGGTTTGCCAACTGATAGTTTTGTATATTTAGGATTTCCGCCCCGTAAAACAAGTCAACTGCGTCAATTCATTGAATCACTCAGCGAAGAAAAACGCACCATGATTTTCTATGAAAGTCCGCATCGTATCCGCGCGACACTTGCGGTGTTACGTGATTTTTGGGGTGATCGTCCGGCGGTTTTAGCCCGTGAACTCACCAAAATGTACGAAGAAATTTTGCGAGGAACATTGAGCGATCTCATTGACCATTTTGCGGACAATCAACCTCGTGGCGAAATGGTTCTGTTGGTGAATGGTGCGCCGCAAGATGAAGGCCTCATGATGTGGGATGAACCGCGTGTACGCGCGGCCTTAGCCGCTCGTTTGGCAAATGGCGAAAAACGCAGTCGGGCCGTCAAAATTGTCGCAAAGGAATCCGGCTGGGATAGACGTGCTCTTTACGATATGGATGTATAGGGGATAATGACGTCGATTTGCGTCCCTTCGCTGGGTGCTGTTTGC
>JBNLCD010000338.1:0-6572 GCA_050303635.1 Anaerolineae bacterium | reverse complement strand
GTGCGCTTTAGCGTACTTTGTTTTTGCATAGCCGCCGGTTTTAACCGGTGGTGTTAGCTAGATTTGTCCAAATTTCGGTAGAGCACGAAGTTATGATCGCCTTAAACTAGCCATTGCCTCCCGCAAACCACAGAATAATTTCCGCGATCAAGATCAATATGGCGAGCAAGCCAACGAAGAGCATCCACCCGGCTTTAGCCCCCCCATAAGATGGATTTTCAGTATCCCGATCATATCCCACAAAAGTCCACCAGGCTGTCCCATAAATACCACCGGCGACAATAATCAAAATATAATACGGTAGCGTAGACGTGCTCCCATTTTCAATTTGCGCATAAAATACGGGCAAACCGATAGCTGATGAAATGATTAGTGCGGTAAAAAAACTGAGGAGAATACGACTGAATCGATACCATCTAGCAATATGATTACCCAGACTAGCCATAAACGTGCTTTTTTCAGTTTCTTGGGTCATGAGAAAATCTTCCCTTTGGTGTTTTATTGTTCAGGTGAGACAGGCGGATATTGATTAACCAGAAATTGGGCACCATTCACAAAATAATCGCGCATAATCGTTGTGACATTTTCTGGGAAATTTGCTTCTTCAAGGGAAGCGAGCATATATTTTAACCAACGATCACGGGCCTCGCCATCAATTTTAAAAGGCATATGCCGCATCCGAAGACGTGGATGGCCCCGCTCTTGAGAATAGATCATCGGACCACCAAAATATTGCATCAAAAACAGTTGCAAACGCCGCGCGGCGGGCTTCAAATCTTCTTCAGGATACATCGGACGCAAAAGATCATCTTGCGCCACACCCTTATAGAATCCATCGACAAGTTTGGCAAAACCTTCATCACCAATAATGCCGAAGATATCTTGGGCATTAATTTGTTGCTCGTTAGTCATATTTTCTTCCAATACATTCCCTTATTCGGACTTATGCACTTGCGGGCCAAAGCAAGGCACTAAAGCCACCTTCTAGCGTATGCCGCTCCAAAGTTAACAAGGGTCTTTAGGCCCTTGCACGGCTAATCATTTACTACTTTGCCTGAGATGCATAACTCCATATAACAAAACTCCGTTGAAAATTTCTGGTCAGCCAGTTTCAACGGAGCGATTATAGCATATTGAATTGTTTGGATTGTTAATGACTAGTCAAGATCACTAAAAATAATCTGGCTAGACATTATCAAGTTGACGGCGCGTATGGTCATCGACACGGGCCAGAAATTCCCAATAGGCCGCATCTGCATCCAACGCTTGATTGACATGTTCAATATCAAACTCAGATTTGGCGGTTTGCGTTGGGACCGGATACCAATACGAACTCGGAACGGGTCGCCGCACGGCAACCATTAATTGGGGAGACGGTAATTGTGCTTTTTTGAGATACATAGACCATATCCATTTCACGCTCAGATGAACTCAACTCATACAAATACTATTATAGAACACTTGTTCTATTTTTGCAAACTGAATTCAATCTTTTTTGTCCCCAATTTCATCACTGCTATTTGGTTAGATTCGGCGCATAGTCTCCATCGGGCAAACGGGTCGGCAAAAGATAATCTGAATGAGTTAACAGCGCGTATAAAGCGGCATCACCGGCTTCCAATTCTGCCGGTGTGGTGAATTGCCACTCATTGCGAATTTGCGACGAGCGTCCCGGATAATCTTGCGCACCCAGCAAAGTCGTTAATCCCAAATAAAAATATTCCGTCACTTGGCAATCATATTCGCACGTCCGATCATCATAGGTGTACCATGCTTCTGCTGGATAAGTTGCCGGAATATCTTCAAAAAAACCGCCCCGCGCAATATCCATTGCATTCGCGATGTCGGAACCGGGTTCTTCACCAAACACGTCAGGGTAGACCTCTGCATAGCCTACGTGGGTAATCAGATGCAAAACCTCTTCAAAGGTAGGATCAAAATCTTGCCCGGCATAATCCGGTGTATGGGTTTCAAACCCATATAGCAATTGGGTGCTCCCGAAATCACCATCAAGATTATCCACAAATATGTCTTCCGCCTGCGATCCCTCATCATTAAACACAATCATGGCGGCTTGTTGCTCAACGAGCTCAGTCATCACGAGGGTATTATCGGGCACGCCATCTTCATCATTATCCAGATATTCAGCTAGAATATGGGCTACATGTAAAACTTTGTCATCCGGCACATCCTCCGTAGCATAAATACTCACGCCAAAAACATTCACATATTTACTGAACACACCATAAGCGGGATGATCGGCATTCGGATTCTCTTGAATTTCTAGCACGCCCGTAAATTCCGGCACATCTAATCCATCTGTCGCGTTGTTTCCATCCGGTTCATCGTTGTCAGTACTTTCTGGCGGCTCAAAATCTTCGAGTTCACCATTTTCGCAGGCATCCAGCAATTCAAAGCCACCGCTTTCTTCCAACAACTGATCAATTTCATCTTCGGCGAGCGCGTCCAAATAATCAAATAACTCACCGAGATCATCAAACTCCAAATATTCCATGAGGTAGTCTTCCAGAATTTCGATACATGCTTCATCGTCTTCTTGCGCATAGCTCGCGGGTAGCTGAAAAACACTGCTCATGAGGATAAGAACCAAAAAAATGGGGATCACACGAAATTTCATAATAAAATTGCTCTTTTCTGTCCATGTGAACGGATATAAGTGTCAGCTTAGCATAAAAACCATAAGCCGATGGCCCCTTAACGAATAAAACGCAAAATGTAGCGAAATATCGATATTCTTGGTTCGTCGCACAATTAACAGAGTATGTCAACTAAGTGTACACGGCTAAACTGAAAATCGAAGCTTGCTTTAGCATGCTTGTTTTTATGATTAGCGGTATTGTCTTCAGCCTACCGCGCTTCTGCTTATTTTCACCATTTAATTCACATTTTACGAATGAAAATCCATAAGTTTAATTCTTATGACTTAGGAAACAAAAGTTTTATGACCTCAATAGCTCTGATTCATAGTTATATGGCGTGACGTGCTTTCAGTTCTTGGCTATTTGAGGGTTTACCGATAAGATAAAATCAACATGTAATTTAGCGTATGCTAACTTGATATAGTACAAGGAAAAAGTAGTTAACCCCTATGTTGCGAAACACTATTTTATACTTATCGGGTGCAGGTTGGGCGCGAAGCACCGTCACCCATTTAGGTGTGGCGCGCCGTTCTGTACGACGTTTTGTAGCAGGTGAAACCCTTGAAGAAGCAATTTCTGTAGCCCAAGACCTCAATAGCAAAGGCATGTCTGTTTCGCTCGATTTGCTGGGCGAAAATGTCCACACGGAAGCGGACTCCAAACGCGCCGTCCGTGAATATATCGGTATTCTTGAAGAAATTGCTAAGCATAAACTCAACGCAAATATTTCCATCAAACCGACTCAATTAGGCCTCGATATGGGCGAAGATCTCTGCGCCGATAATTTACGCGAAATATTGCGCAAAGCCCAAGACATCGGTCAAACCGTCAATATTGATATGGAAGGAAGCGATTATACCGACGCCACGTTGCGTATTTTCCGCCAACTCAACCAAGAATTCGACAATATTGGCACGGTAATTCAAGCCTATCTCTATCGCAGTGAAAAAGATATGGATGAATTAGGCGCTGAAGGTGCAGTTGTGCGTTTATGCAAAGGTGCTTATAAAGAACCTGCGGAAATTGCCTTCCCTGAAAAAGAAGATGTTGATAGCAATTACGTAAAATTGATGGAACTTTATCTCACTGAAGAAAAGCGGCAAGCGGGGGCTTATCTCAAAGTTGCCACGCATGATCCAGCCATGATTGATGCCACTCAGAAATTTGTGAAAGAAAACGATGTGCCGCTGGATACCTTTGAATTCCAAATGCTCTATGGCATCCGGCGCGAAACCCAGGAAGAATTGGTCAATGAAGGCTATCGGATGCGCGTGTATGTCCCCTACGGCACCGAATGGTATCCCTACTTTATGCGGCGTTTGGCTGAACGCCCCGCCAATGTCTGGTTTATCGTCAAGAATGTTTTCTCTCGCTAAATTCTGAAACACTAGCAAAACTAAAATCTCCTTCACCTGTTGAGGGAGATTTTTTTTACGAGAATTTTAGTTTTGCCTTGCGCTCAGCGTAAGGGACCAAATTTGTGGCTAGACAAACCCTTTCTAAAAGTTTTGGTCAAGCTTTTACAAAAGCTTGGAAGGATTTTTTCTAAAAAATTTTAGCGTTTTACATTATCGAAAATCCACGTTTTTTATATCCCCAGTTCTCGTTATACTCTGCCCAACCGCATTTCAAAAAAATTTGACAAAGGACATCCCTATGATTAGTAGTGTCACTGATTTCATAAAATATTTTGAGAGTGTGCGCCGCCGGACATTGAATTATGTGAAGACTATTCCCTCTGATCAAATGAATTGGGCACCGGGGCCAGATCGCTTCACCTGCGGAGATTTAGTGCGTCATATTGCCAGCGCGGAGTTGATGTTTGTCGGTGTGGCCATGACCGGAAAATGGGAATATCAAGATCACACGGTCACCGCCGCAACCCGCTCATTAGAAGGCACCCTCGCTTATCTCGCGACCATGCACACTCAAGCGATGGAGCGTTTACAAACATTGTCTGACAGCGGTTTAGAAATTCGGCAAAATGGTCCCAAAGAAGATTCGCATCCCCTGCAAGCATGGCGTTGGCTCATGCTCATGGCCGAACACGAAATTCACCATCGCAGTGAACTCGCCAGTTACCTAACGCAAATGGGTCAACAACCGCCCCAAATCTATGGATTATCGTTTGAGGAAGTAAGTGAACTGGCAACAGAATCGCATTGAGAAATGAATGAATTCCCCTTAATCAATGCAGTCCTGTCGTCGCCACCCTATATGGTTTCAGCAAACCTAGGGAGCGTTGAAAAACGACTCAAAACCCAGATTATGCACCTAACAAGGGTCTTCAGGCCCTTGCTTCGCCAAAACTCAAATCATCTTTAGGATACCGCAAAAAATCGCAACATGTCTTGACCGGACACCGCCAGCATACTTCCGTCGGGCGACACTGCCGCACTCTCGAAATATCCTGCTTTGGGTGTGTGATCTGCGTCGCCTGTATAAACTTGTTTATCCAGAATGCCAACTATCTTCCGATTAGGCACATCAAACAACAGAATTCGGCCCCTAGACACCATCATGAGTAACTTTCCATCTGGCGAAAAGGTTATGTCGGCAATCGATTTTACAGAATTTCCGGCAAGATTCAGTGGTTCTTGCTCATGTCCAGTTTCGACATCCCAGACATGTAACAGTGCGTCAACTCCCATCGCAAATAGCAACCTTCCATCGGGCGAGAAAACAACAAATTTAGAAGAATTCATGCTATTGTCAAATGCTCCAAAGTTAAATGTCTGACTGCGTTTGTGTGGAAGTTTAAAATCAAATACCCGATTGAATTTACCTTGAAATTCACCTGTATAAAACTCATCGGGCACAGTCCATACCTCAAATAGATTTTTGTTTGTAGCAGTTACAAGAAGTTGTCCTTGTGGCGAGAATACCACTCTCATAAAAGTCTCGTCTTCACCTGTTCGGATACTACCCACCGCTTTGTCGCCATCCACATCCCAGAAAACAAGATTTCTCTTATTATACGGCAGGGCCATCGCCATACGCATCGTCTCCGATTGATAAAGACCTATGGCGAGGATATTGGCACGTGGCGACAGGTCTATTGATGTGATACCGGGATATGCCGTGGCCAGATTCCGGTATCCAACAGGTAGATGATGAATATCGCGGTGCGTAAGATTTCTTTCGAATTGCCACGGATGCATCGTGATGATACTAATGTAGTGCGTACCCAAACTAAGAGATCTATCTAACATGGTATATGTGGGAAAAACCCCTGATATTGCCAGAAGTTGACTGCCATTCGTGGAAAACTTAACATCTTTAATAATATAGCCGCTAGTAGTTTCGTTTTCCTGCGGCCCAAATTTCATGGTATGTACAAGTCTTTGTTCAGCGACATGCCAGAGATCTACCATGCTACCTGAATAATATCTTGTCTTGGTCCCGATACCCATTCTCTTCTTCACCTGTTCGCTGTACCGATAACCCCGTGCCACCGCAACAAATGTGCCATCCGGTGACCACCTCACCTTAGGGCTCATGTGCTGGATATTCTCGGCATTTTCAATCTCATCTATTTCAAATGGACGCTGGTAGTTGACGATTTCCTTGAGGTCAGCCTGATTCTGAACATTGATGGCTTTTTCCGAGAGAGGCACAACCCGTTGCATGTCAGGAATAGTCGTAACCTTAAATTGTCTTTTAACCTTCTGCTCAAGCAGAGCCTGACTATTCAATATGTCACTGATTTCTTCTGCAATAGATAAGTCCACAGTTGGATGAGATTGTAATTCTCTCAACAAATCAATAGCTCGTGGACCATCACTTGCATCGGTGAGAAAACTTTCCAACCGGAGCATGGCTCTGCGCTGTTCTTCAACAGGGATGTTCTCTGCTTTGAGCAATCCGCCAATTTCGGCCATTTCTGAAACGGGCACCGGTGGCTCAGGCGGC
>JBNLCD010000337.1:0-6585 GCA_050303635.1 Anaerolineae bacterium | reverse complement strand
AAATCATCCCGTTGCGGACCAATCAATGTGACGCCGCGTTCAACTTCCGCGGAGCGATTGGCTTCGAGTGCTTCTTGATATTGGGGGGCAATCTCGTCCGGTGACATTTCACGATGAAAATCGAGGCCCAATAAATTGAAGGATTGCTGACCATCGCCTTCCGCCGTGGGTTCAAAACTGGGTTGATACGCCAGTTCCAAATCCTCGCGCCCGCCGCTAATATCCCGATGATACTCCTGCGCGAGAATTTCGAGTTCACGAATGATTTTTTGGCGTGCCGAAATAATAATCCCTGCCGCTTGCGCAATTTGCGCATCCCAATAAGCGAGTTCATTGGGGCTGGCATAATTTTTCTGGATGCGGCGCAACAAGGCATTGCGTTGGGTTAAGGCTTTCTCAAAATTATTGAGCGCGTCGGCATAATCGACATCCGTCTGGGAGAGTGTTAAATCAAGATAACGCCGCCGTTGGGAAGGGGACCCTTCAACCAGCATCAGATCCTGTGGCAAGAACATCACCACGCCAATCAATCCCAATAAATCCGCGCGCCGTTTATCCACGCCATTGATGCGTAACGTCTTTTGGAAACGCGGCCCGCCACCTTCCACTTGATTCATCACCAAGGTGATTTCCACACGTGTCATCATGCGATTAACGGTCAAAACATCCGCCGCGACCTGCGCAAAGGGCATAATATCATCCGCCACCTGCCAATTGATAAGTTGACGGTCTGAATTCGTATAAGGTGAGCTCGACGTGGCCAGATAATAAATGGCCTCCAGCAAACTCGTCTTGCCTTGCGCATTTTCACCGTAGAGAACCATACAACCCGTGGGCACACTCAGTTCCAGACGGGCATAATTGCGGAAATTTTTGAGAGAGAGATAATCAATTTGCATGAAATTTTGGGTTCAAATTTAGTGGTCGGAAATCAGGATGTAGTCTCTTATAATTTTACCGTATCCGCGCCATAAATTCACCCCTCGGTTCTAAGAAAAAAAGTGGACAGAATATCCTCTGCCCACTGGGTAATAAGATTTTTTCGCGCCGGGCCACAGCCTGCCGTGGCTTCAATTTACGCTTAGGTCAATTGCTGATAAATTGAAGGCCGCCGATCCGCCAGAAATGTCCATTCGTTGCGAATACTATCGGTCAATGTGTAATCAATTTCAACGAGAGAAATATGTTCATTCGGATCATCGGAGTAGAAAATCTTACGCCCTTCGGCATTCACCACCATTTTATTGGCATAAAACGGCTCCTCGCATCGATTAAGGCGTACCCATGGAATCCCGTTAATCATGGCATTATGTTGAATGGCGATATTCCATTTATAAAGCGAGGCCAATTCTGTGGCCGCCGTTGGCGCAAACACAATATCAGCTTGATCGAGGGCTAAGGCACGGGCACCTTCGGGGAAGAAATTGTCCCAGCAAATATAAACACCGATACGCCCTTTGCGTGTATTAAACGCCGAGAGCGGACCTTCACCACCGGTAAAGTGCACACGTTCATTATCGGGCGGCAAATGACGTTTGCGATAATTGCCAGAGATATAGCCATCTACATCAATTACCACGGCACTATTATAAAGCCGACCATCCACGCCCCGTTCAAAATACGGGCACACTAAAACCACATCTTTTTCGCTGGCGAGCGATTGAAATGGCTCCCAAAGGGCACTTTCTGATGCATCAGCCAAGGGTTCATAAACGTCTTCATCATCGTCAAAAACCCACGGCAACATAAACATTTCTGGAAAAAGAATAACTTCGGCTCCGTCATCACTGGCTTGCCAAGCGAGTTGGAGCGCGCGCTGAATATTGGCTTGTTTGTCATCTATCGGGTCAAATTGCACGAGCCCCGCGACAATACTATCGGGACGCGGAAATTTAAGCGGACCCGTTTGATGATTGATTTCCCAATCGACATGCGGCAATGTTTCTTGGCGTTCTTTATGGCGGTCGGGACGGCTGGGTGTGGTATCTTGCAAATGAAGATTAGTTTGGGACGACGACATATAAATTTTCCCCTAAGTACCTTGGCGTTGAAGTTCACCTCCATATTATAACCAGTTTGTTTGAATTTCGTATGCTTTTGTATTGACGAAATTTATGAATCCAGTTCTAAAGCCAGCCGATTGGCTTCAGCAAGTTCCGCCGGTGTATTCACATTCATGAATGCTAAACCGTCAGGGTCCAGTTGCTGATAATCATTTTCGTCCAGATAGTGAACCTGCACATCTTGATAAAAGCCGATGACTTTGAGCCGCTTGGCCTCGATGCGGGTTTGAATCGGCGCTAAACAATTGCGATGATAGAGGGCATGTAAACCTTGCGGAAAATCATCCACACGCGGGACAACAACCTCATTCTCGCCATCAACGAACTTGAGCATTTCCGCCAAAATCTCACGGTTAATAAACGGCATATCGCACGCCAAAACCAGCACATAATCCGTTGTGCTGTGATACAGCGCGGCATAAATTCCGCCCAACGAACCACTATCCGGCACAACATCCCCCACCATACGCAGTCCCAGATGCTCATAATCCGCAGGCGTGTTGGTCACCAAAAAAGTTTCGGTTTGGCCTAATGAAGCCACGCGCTCGATAATGCGTTCGATCATGGGCTGACCATTTACCTCGACGAAGGCTTTATTGGTGCCCATGCGCGCGCTTTGCCCGCCAGCATTAATAGCAATTGAAAATTCCAAAATGGGGTCCTTTCAGCAAAAGGCGAATGAAGTTTGCCAGAATAATGATGATATAAATATGGACGACACCACCCTAATTGAATCTAAGGTTCGGCTTCCGCGTCTCGCTGGAAAAGGCAAGCTTCCGACTACGAGAAATGGGGTGAGTGCGCTTTAGCGTACTTTGTTTTGGCATAGCCGCGGGTTTCAACCTGCGGTGTTTGAACTCGACAATTTTTTTTCGCAATGATGCTAGCCCGTCAGCCGCCCTCGAATAAATTCGGGGCTAAAATTCACCACCCTATAAATGGGTTTTAAACCACTCATTTACCACCCTCATCCCCCAGCTTGCTTCAGCATGCTTGTTTTATTTTAGCGGTATGGCTTCAGCCTACCGTGTTCAAAATCGGCAAAATTCCTTATTCTAACTGTATTGGGTTTGAATCAGTAGCGGTTTCCTTGCCCAGTCCATCTAAATCTGCCTCATTCATTATCCCCGCCGTCCAAAACTCAAATGATCTACCCATAGCTATATTTGAAATGGACACCCTTAGGTTTAAGGATGTCCATCGTCTCAATCTTGTGTATTGTTCGCTCGTGAGTAAGCTAACGAGCCCGTCGTGCGATCTTTAGTAGTTATCGCGGCGATAGGTTTGCCCACCCAAATCATCTTCCGGATAGTCATCTTGATAGCCTTGTGATTGACCACCACCATAACTACCCCCACCGGATTGTTGTTGACGTGGTGGTTGGGTTGAGCGGAATTCCCATGCATCAATCATAATCGGTTGATTATTGATATTCAGCATGTATTGCGGAATCCAGCCGACGCCGAAGACCTCAACATGGATATCCTTCTTGTACGGCGTGACGCGAACTTCTTCAACTTGATTGGCAATATCAATCCATTTGCGTTGAGTTTTATCCAATTCGTATTCGAATTTTTGTTGCAATTCGTCCATGTCGCGTTCGATTTCGTACAATACTTCTTCGCTCTCGGTCAAATCCTCTTGCGCGGAGCCCTTATAGCGGCGCGCCCGACTGACACGGGAGAGCGTATAGGCGGTGCGGCCCTTGAGCAAACTCATAAACGCTTCACCCATCGTGAAGAGTTCTTCGCGACCGAGTTCTTTCAATTGTTCACGGTCAGCGTTGAGTTCACGCATTTCACGGCGATAGCGATCTTCCAATTTATCAAATTTGGTTTCGAACTGTTCCGTGATCTTGTCGACTTCAGCATCCCGACCCTCACGCGCGGCCCCGGATACACTGGCGCGGAAATCGTTGTAACCTGCGCCCGGTGTGCCGTAGATATTGAGCGTTGAATTGAATGGAATCACCAAGCCCGCCGTCTTATAAACATAGTCAACGACTTCAGACTTCAAGCTCGACATCCGGCTACGATCCGTTAAACCGAGTGGCACATCGCCATAAATTGATTTTTCATCAAATGGATCTTGCGCAAGATGCCGCGTATCGACAGCGGGTGCCCGAAATTCGTCCCAATGAATAAGCCCTGATTTTTGGACATTGGGAATATGGTACGCATAGCTTTCAACCATATTCACATTGGTCTTGCGATCCAGATAGCGCGCTTGGACTTGAGCCAACAGCATCGGGATATAGGCCATTTCATGCCCACCAAAACCTTGGGCGCGCACGCCAAATTGACGTTCCCAACGCGCAATTGCTTGTTGCAAGCTAATGGTTACCGGGAAAAAATATTGCTCAATCGATGAGCCTAAGGCGGGTTTGGTATAGCTGTACCCTTCCGGCAAAGTGGCATCTCGGCCCGAAATGACGCCCGTACTGCCTTGCGCCGCTTCAGTGCCGCCCTGATAACTGCTACTAGGTGTATATGTTCCAGTTTGACTGGGCGGTACCGGTGGGGTTGGCGTATATTGCGGCGGCGGTGTATATTGGCCCGTTCCACCAAATGGATTATACGCATTCGGCGCAGGTTGTTGTTGCTGATATGGTGCGGCTGGCGGCGTATAAGTTTGCGGCGAATAGGTATCCGGCTGATTGGCATACGGGCCCGACGGCGCTTGATAGTTCTGCGGCGCGTTTTGTTGAGCATAGGATTCCGGCAAGCTGGGTGGCGGCGCGGCGGGATTAGAAAATTGCTCCGGCAAATTTGGCGGCGGCGCAGGCGCATTGCTAATTTGCGGCGGCGGTGTTTGTTGTTGATAGGGTGCCGGCGGTGGGGCCGCAAACTGATTTTGTTGAATCGGTGGCGGCGGGGGTGGCGGTGACGGCGGCGTATACGCTTGGGCCGGATTTACTGAGCCCAATGCCGGTTGGCCATATTGCGATTGACCGTATTGTTGTTGCGGCGGCGCTTGATAATGTTGTTGCATTTGTTGTTGATATTGCGGCGCATAGTTTTGTTGACCATAAGCCGAATATTGGTCGCCATAAGTTTGTTGTTGCATTTGCATCCGGCGTTGTTGCATCAAATTGAAGATTTGATCACGGGTTAACGGACCCCGTAGATAAGACATCGCCCAGCGCGTATGCATCAAAATTGGGCCGCCACTTGTATGAACATTGTTCATCACAAAAACGCGCGGATCGACCGACGAAATCAACGCATCCAGATCACCTAAATCCACATTCTGTTCAGCCGACGAGGCCACCGCTAGCCCATCAAGGACTTTCTTTTTATCGTTTTCCGTCTGGAGGCGTCCAATAAACCACGTCCCCGCATTCGATAATCCCTTATAATCCAGATCACCCGGATTTTGGGTTGCCAGAACCAAACCAATCCCAAAGGCACGGGCTTGTTTCAGCAAACGCAAGAGCGGTTGTTTGGTCGGTGGATTCTTAGGATAGGGCGGGAAGTGGCCAAATACCTCATCAAAATAGAGGAGCGCACGCAAACTCGTGGTCCCACTCATCGTCCGCATGGAAGAAAGTACACTTTCCAGCATGAGTGTGATAAAGAAGCTTCGTTGCGATTCATCCAGATGGGCAATATAGAAAATATTGATACGCGGTTTACCCTGCGCATTGTACATCAAATGTTGCATGTCAAGCGGATCGCCCCGAAGCCAACTTTGGAAGCTGGGCGCGGCAATAATATTATTGAGTTCCATCGCTAATTTGAAGCGATTCTTCTCCGGGAAGAACGTATCAATATCAAGTACACCTAATTTACTGAACGGTGGTTGTTGCACTTGAACGATAATATCTTCCATCGTGAGGTCGATGCCTTGTTTCCACGCAAATTCAAAAATATTCGCAATCAGGACATGTTCACGGTCTTTAACAGGATTGGCGTTCATCCCAATCAGGGCCAACATCGCGGTGGTAATCCCACGAATTTGTTCACGATGGTATTCTTCTTGACCTTGCCAACCCGTGCGTGGGGCTTGCATGGCTTCGAGAATACTAATCGGCAAACCTGCATCCGAACCCGGCGTATAGATATTCAATTCCACCTGATTTTTCAGGTTTTGAATACGATGGGGGCCAATTCCCCAACTGGCCAGACCATCACGCCAGCGTTGTGCTACATCTTGCGCGTATTCGTCAACGGACATTCCGGCGCGGCGGGCATCGTCGACATTAATCCACGGGCGAAATTCTTCAGGCGCTAAGTTATCAAACATCAACAGCAGATTGGTGATGTCACCTTTAGGGTCAATGATAATTGCGGGAATATTATCAAGAGCGGCTTCTTCAAGCAGGCTGATACATAAACCTGTCTTACCACTCCCCGTCATACCCACAACCACCGCGTGGGTGGTTAGATCACGTGAGTCATAGTACACCACGTCATCAATGAGTTGACGCGTGTTCGGGTCATATTTCATCACCAGGATATCTTCCTGCCCCAGGCACATGCAGCGGATATAGTTGTCCCACTTGATAAACTCCTGCAGCACC
>JBNLCD010000336.1:0-6590 GCA_050303635.1 Anaerolineae bacterium | reverse complement strand
TAGATACGGGCGGCATCAAGTTGTTCAAAGGCCGCCGGATAATCTTTGAGGCGCGTGTAGATGAGACCTAAATTCAGACGGCAAATATTAGCACCGCGCTGATTTCTGATTTTTTCATTGAGTTCGAGACTTTGGAGCATATAATCACGCGCTTTGGTGAAATCTTGGAGATTTAAGTAGAGTTCACCGAGATTGGTTAAATCAATGGACTGGCCGTGTAAATCATCGCGCGCAATCGACAGTTCAAGGGTTTTCTCCATACATTCGGCGGCTTCGGTATAACGGCTATCCCGTCGATACGCCACGCCCAGATTACCGAGCGCCTTGATATAGCTCAGTTCATCATCGATCGTTTCAGCCACCGCAAGCGCTTTTTCAAAATAATAAATGGCTTCGGGACCGTTTCCGCTATAAATATGAACAATCCCAAAAGAGTTATAGGCTTCGACGATAAACATGCCATCGTCCAACTCAAGAGCAAGTGGTAAACCTGTTTCTAAATAGGGGAGCGCTTCATCCAGTAATTCAATGCGGAGTGTGGCTTTGGCGGTCAGTAAGTCGATCACCATGCGGTTATAAGGATTGGCCAAATCATAAACTTCGGCATGCGTAGTAACTGTCCACTGGTACAGTTGGCGCGAATTTAAGAAGATCGGCAATATGTTTTGCCCTGCTTCCAAAAAGCGGATGGCATAAATTTCGGGCAAGCCAACTTCCGGCTCAACCAAAGACCATTGGCGAGCGTGATTGATCTGCTCGATCGCATCACCCAATTGATGGATAGCTTGAATAGCGGACTGGCCGCCCTCTAAATAGCGGGCATTGAGGATTTCAAGTTGTTTTAGATAATGTTCAGCATGTCGTTTTTGGGCCGATTGAAAACGCAGTTTATACATCATATACTGGAAGAATTAGAACTCCCCAATTAGGCTTGATGAATTCGTTCAATTTTACCACGCGCTACCATGAGCGCCTAACCCGTTTTTTTAGGGGGAAATTTGAAAATTCAGCGGTCACGGACGGGATGATGAAGTTTAACAATTAAATACGGGTTATCGCCCTCACCCCCTGACCACACACAAGGATGGGCTTTTAATTCTTATTCTCAAATGGTACTAGCTCTCAATTCTTGGGACAATGGTTCTAGCCTGTCAGCCGCCCTCGAATAAATTCGGGGCTAAAAATCATCACCCTATGAATGGGTTCAAACCTCCTCAAGGCGACGGTTGCAGTCCATTTATAGGACGCTGTTTTGTAGCTATGGATTTCAATCCGTAGCGGTTGTGTCACTCAGTCCGTATAACCTTCCATAAAAAAACTACCCTTGTGTGTCGCCTGACCCCCATCCCCAAATAATTATAGACGGACGCGGTAAATGAGATTCCCTTCTCCTGCGAGGCACGAAGGAATTGGGGGTGAGAACTTAATGGCCATTCTGGAGCCGAGAAATTATTTGCTCGACTTCAGTTGTACTGACTAATAAATCATCACCTAATGCGGAATAAATATCACGCGCTTGTATCAAATATTCTATGGCCTGCGGAATATTGTCTTGAGCTTCCAGTGTCCCCGCTATGTCCCAATAAACGCCAGCTAAATTATCTTCTTGATTGGTTTCGATGTTAATTTCAACAGCGGTTTGATAATAGTCGAGAGCACGGGCATAGTTACCCATGGCATGATAGGTTTTACCAAGATATTGCCAACTTATCGCTTCACGCACACGTTGATGAGACTTTTGACGGAGTAAAAGGCTCTCTTCGAAATGCGATTCGGCTTCTGGTAGAAGATTCTGGTTGAGATACCATTCCCCTAAAATGCTCAGTGTAAAGGCTAGGTCGGGTAACATTTCGTTGTCTTGATAGTAAGTGCGGGCTATAGCGAGGTGTTGAAATGCCGCCGGAAATTCCTCGAGACGCAAGTAGGCGAGACCTAAGCTCATATGAGACAGATTAATGCCCCGTGAATTACTGATTTTTTCATTGAGTTCGAGACTTTGGAGCAGATAGTCGCGGGCTTTAGAATATTCCTTGAGTCTGATATAGAGCTCACCGAGATTAGTTAAATCAATGGCCTGTCCATGAAAATCATCATGCGCAATGGATAGGGCGAGGGTTTTTTCTATACACTCGATGGCTTCGGCATAGCGATTGTCCCGTCGATAAGCTACGCCCAGATTCCCTAGTGCTTTGATATAACTCATTTCATCATTAAGATTCTCAGCCACATGAAGTGCTTTTTCAAAATAGTCAACGGCCTCCGGAAAAGCTCCGGAATAAATATGAACGATCCCTAAGGCGTTATAAGCATCAACCAGAGATTTGCCATCTTCTAATTCTTGGGCAAGCGATAGACCTGTTTCTAAATAGGAGAAGACATCATCAATCAATGAAATGCGTAGACCCGCTTTGGCCGCCATTAAATCAATAACCATACAATGATAAGAATCAGCTAAATCATAAACCTCATTATGGGTAGTAACTACCCATTGATACATTTGACGCGGGTTCAAAAAAACAAGCAGGATATCTTGGCCTGCCTCCAAAATGCGAATAGCATAAACTGCTGGCACGCCGTCTTCCAATGCATCTAACGCCAATTGACGCGCATGATTGATTTGCTCGATCGCATCACCCAATTGATGGATAGCTTGAATAGCGGATTGGCCGCCCTCTAAATAGCGGGCATTGAGGATTTCGAGTTGTTTTAGATAGTGTTCAGCATGCCGTTTTTGGGCAACTTGAAAGCGCGATAATTGGATCATAGGCTGGAACGGTTAAAACTCCCCATTAATTTCGGCGACGTGACTCAATATTACCATCCAACATAAAGGGAGCCTAACGTCTTTTTAGGGCATAAATGAAAAAGTCCCAGCAAAAATGCATGGGACTTAGTTTTATCTCGAAATAGCGATTTTGTTGATAGCTTACTCGTCGTCGAGTTGATCAATATCGAGTGTATCAACAAAACTCTTGAAAATATCCAAGCGGTTTTCGCCCTCTTCATCGCCAGCTTCGGCTGTTTCAGCCGCGCCGCTGAGATCAATCGGTTCTTCGGGCCGGACACTAGCCGCTGTCATGACATCTTCTTCGACAAAAATAGGCACGTTCACGCGAACTGCCAACGCAATGGCATCACTGGGGCGTGCATCAATTTCGATTTGTTTGCCGTCGAGCTCAACCATAATCTTGGCATAGAAAATATCATCAGGGCGGCGCAATTCAGTCACCACGATACTGCGCACTTCAGCACCCATTTCCTGAATAACAGATTTCAACAAGTCATGGGTTAACGGACGACGCGGGCGAATACTTTGCAATTCAAAGGTAATGGCTTCTGCTTCATTCGGGCCAATCCAAATAGCAAGATACCGTTCATCATCTGTTTCTTTTAGGATTACCACCCGATTTTGGGTCATCAAACTCATGCGTATACAATCTATTTGGACTTGAACCATATTTCCTCTATCCTTCAATGCTCAGTGTTACCAAAAGACGCTGAACATGTAATTTGCACATTTAGTTCTTTCTATTGTAGCAAGACCTAGCTTGAAATTAAAGCAACCACATCCGAACTTTACACGATTCTTGCATGATCAAGACAAGATTGCAACAGTTAGCTCGCCCAATTTGAAACTCGTTCCTTGAAAAATACCTGACAACAACCTGACAAAGGCGAGCAGACATTTGCGCTAGAAGCGAAAGCATAAGATAATGACAGTGTAACTAGCTAGGACCACTAAAAATAATTATCAAGAAGGAGTTGATAGGTCGCATGGTTTCTCGCACTTCCCCCTTGGTTCGTCTTTCTATTGTTTTGCTAGCAATTATTGCCCTATTAAGCACAAGTGCTTTTGTTGCCGCGCCGCCCGTTGCTGAACAAACCGCGCAAGATGGTTTGCAAGTTGTCCAAAGCAGTGATGGTCGGGTTTCCATTCGTCTACCAGCTGATTGGGTCACCATTGATTTGGTGGCCGATGAAGGTATTTTCGTTTATGCCAGTGAAGAATCCGCCGCGCAAGGCCGCCTCAATGATTATCGGGGTGAACCGGCCTTGTTGGTTGGTGAAGGTGGCACCTTAACCGTTTTTTCATTGGAAGATTTAGGTCTGACCATTGTTGATGCAGGTGTTCTGCAAAGTTTTATGGAATTTATTGTTGCCGAACTCGATACAGGTGGTGAAATTCTAGAAGGTCCCACCGAAGGCACCCTCAGCAGTGGGGCATTGGCCAATTATGTTCTCATCCAAATTGGGAATGAAAAGGGCTTTATCGGTGTTCTCGGTTTTGATGAAGGCGTTATTCTTTTTACCGCCACAGGTACCAATGCCAGCTTTGCTGAAAACGAAGCGCTATTGTTCTCTCTTGTCGAAACCATTAGCGTGCCGGCTGAATCTGGCGTAACTTCCACCAATAATGTCGATTCTACCGGAAGTGATGTCAATCTTGCCGCATCCGCAGATGGTAGCCTCTCTATTGTTGTGCCGGAAGGTTGGACAACCATTGACCAACTTACCGCCGATAATGTGTTTGCTTTTGGTAACACCGAAGATGGAGCCGCTTCACGCCGCGATGTTCTTTTGGCTGATGATCCCAGCACCATTCCCGTCGTGGATAGTGGCGGGGTTGTACGCGTTTTGGTGTCGTCTGAAAATGGGATTGATCCCACCAATCCAGACGTGGTGCCATTAATGGGCCAAATCGAAGACGCTTTTGCCTCAAATGGTTGGGAGATTGTGGAATCTGTCACGAGTTTCCAAGCGGTGGGTGAAAATCCGGGTGCTTATATTATCTTTAATTCCGGCCCGCAAATTGGTTATAGCGTGCTCGTAGCCTTTGGTGAAGATTTAGTCTTGATGACGGCGACCAGCACCAATGCTAAAGAATTTGGTCTACAACAAGAATTGCTCTACTCGGTGATTCAATCCGTGAGTATGCCGGCGCAAAGCGCTGATAATGGCGGAAACGAAGGCACAAGCACGGGTGGTAAATTCCCCGGTTTGGGTGGTGGCCCCGGTGTAGCCTTACCGGAAGTTGTCACTTTTGCTGATACTGATTTCGCCTTTAGTATGCCGAAGGGTTGG
Source organism: Anaerolineae bacterium (assembly GCA_050303635.1). GTDB lineage: Bacteria > Chloroflexota > Anaerolineae > Aggregatilineales > J027 > JAKEEQ01. The sequence continues at coordinate 1,508 of JBNLCD010000336.1, read as the reverse complement.
GCTCATATCATCAATACCACCGATGAAGATTTCGAAGCCGTTTTCTATATCGGTGAATCTGAAGCAGTCGCCGCCGCCGTTGAAGCGGATGAATTCCCGGCGGAACCCAGTGGTATTGTGATTTTGGCTGATGGCGATACATTTGGTGGCCAAAGTTTGGATGATTTGTGGGCTATTTTAATTCCTGAAACAGTCGACGTCGCCGATACGCAAAGTGAACAAATCAACGGCAATGATATTCGTTGGGTTGTTTATGATGAAAACGCCAATTACCGCGCCTACTACATCTTGGTCGAAACTGCCCAAAGTGATATTGTGCTGATGATTGTCGGGAGCGCACCGGAAAACTTCGATGCGAACACCGCGTTGTTTGAAGCAATCTTCCGCTCAATTGTTCACGGTGAAGACGGTTCCACCAGTGGCGGTCTCGGAGCGGGCAGTAAGTAAAATTGCCGCAGTATAGTTAGAATTGACGGGACAGGGTTGTTGACGACAAACAGCACTGTCCCGTTTTACTGGAAAGGATAATTGGATGGGTGAACCAACTATTTTTACGAAGATTATCAATAAAGAAATTCCGGCTGACATTGTTTATGAAGATGATTTGGTGGTCGCATTTCGCGATATTAATCCGCAAGCACCGACTCATATCTTAGTTGTGCCACGTGAACCATTGCTTAATACAAGTGAACTCACGGCTGAAACCGAACATATTGCGGGACGTTTGCTGAAAGTCGCGGGCGATATTGCACGGCAAGAAGGCTTAGAAAATGGCTATCGGCTGATTCTGAATGAAGGCACCGATGGCGGGCAAGATGTCCCCCATCTGCATATGCACCTGATGGCGGGTCGTAAGATGGGTTGGCCTCCCGGATGATCAAGTAATTGATTAAGACTATAAACAGAAAGAGCGCAATTTTACTGGAAAACTGCGCTCTTTGTTTTTTGCGATGCGGGTTAGTCGGATGATTCAACTGGCTTGAAATTGATTTCTAAACCACTTTGCAAAGCCCATTGCAAAATATTGGCGTCATCTTCTGTCAAACTGAAGGTTGCTAAAGAGATAACCTCATCATTGATATTGGTAGGTGGCATAGCAATGTTTAATATGGCGGACAATTCGTGTGAACCGGATTGCAGTTCACTTTCATCACAGGTAGCCAAGTCGATATCGATTGCCGCCGGGTCAAAATTGGTGTCACTCATGTTACAAAACAAGAAACTGATCTCAATCGATACATCATCGTATGGAAGGATATCTTTGATCTGCGCGTATTGCTGATCATCTAATCCCATTGAAATTGCCACATGATCAGATTGAATTGACAATGACGAGGATGACATATTCACTTGTAGATCAGGATAGAGAAAACCCATCTGTTCGAGCATAATCGCATTTTCGGGCGACAAACTCAAAACCATACCATTCGTTTGATGATCACCATTCAAGAGTGTGACAGGCATTTGAATACCATTAAAGGCGGGTATTGGTGAATTATTATTCCCTA
>JBNLCD010000335.1:0-6601 GCA_050303635.1 Anaerolineae bacterium | reverse complement strand
GATACCTATGGAAACACTAATTAGAACAGAGGGGCTAACCAAACATTTCCCCCAGGTCGTGGCAAATGATGCCATTTCACTCGATGTCAGATACGGTGAAATCCACTGCCTACTTGGTGAAAATGGCGCAGGTAAGTCGACCCTCATTAGAATCATGACGGGTATCCATCAGCCGGATGGCGGTCAAATTTTTCTAGAAGGTAAATCTGTCCGTTTCCATAGTTCTGGACAAGCCCAAGCGCAGGGTGTGGCGGCTATTTATCAAGAACCCCTTGTTTTTCCCGATNTGAATATTGCTGAAAATATCTTTATCAGCCATCGACGGATAAACCCACTCGTGAATTGGTTTGGGTTATACCGTAACGCCAAAGCTGTCCTCGATAAGCTTGGTATAGCCCTTGATGTTCATGCGCAAGCGCGCGGGTTATCCTTAGCGGCCCAACAAATGGTGGAAATTGCCAAAGCCATTTCCATGAATGTGCGCGTCCTGATTATGGATGAACCCACCGCCTCTTTATCTGCTCATGAAGTTGAGCAACTTTTCAAGATTATGAATAATCTGCGGGAACAAGGCGTGGCTATTTTATTTATTAGTCATCGTCTCGAAGAAGTTTTTAGTATTTCAGATCGCATTAGTATTTTCCGTGATGGTGAGTTCATATCCTCCAACCCAACAAGTGAAGTAACCCGTGAAAGCGCGATTCGGGATATGGTGGGTCGCCCGATGGGCAATATTTTCCAAAGAACACCCAACGAAGTCAGCGACGTTGTTTTATCTGTGAGAGATTTACAACATCGCGGCAAATATGAAGGTATATCGTTTGACTTACATGCCGGTGAGGTTTTAGGTTTTGCCGGATTGGTTGGCGCGGGGCGAACTGAAGTTGCACTGGGACTTTTCGGCATTGAAAAGTCACATGGTGGCCAGATCACTTTCGAGGGTAAACCTGTCAGGATATGGTCACCTCAGCGAGCGATACAATTGGGGATTGCCTATGTGCCCGAAGATCGTCGCCAGCATGGCTTAATTTTACCCATGTCAATTTCATCCAATATCACCCTCCCGATTATGCGCCAATATGCTAATGATCTAGGCATTATTCAAAATCAGAAGGAAGTAGAAACTGCCGAAGAATATCGCCAGAAATTGTCGATACGAACACCTTCAACCAATCTTGTCGCTGGTAAATTGTCCGGTGGTAACCAACAAAAAGTTGTGCTTAGCAAATGGTTGAATACGGTTCCCAAGGTTTTGATTTTGGATGAGCCAACGCGAGGGATTGATGTAGGTGCTAAAGAAGAAGTCCATCGTTTGATTGATGAATTGGCGGCGCAAGGTATTGCTATTCTCATGATTTCGTCAGACTTACCTGAGGTAATGGCAATGAGCGATCGTATTTTGGTCATGCGTGAAGGTCGTCAAATGGCAATCTTTGACAGTCAAAATACGAGCCAAGAAGAAATTATAACTGCCGCAATGGGGCAACTCTCATTGGAAGGACTTTCAGATCATGCAGATCGGTAGTTTAAGAAGTTTTATCAAAATACAACAGCTACGCGAACTCGTCCTATTTCTGATTTTGTGTGGTCTCATCTATTACTTCAATAGTGAAGTAGAAGAATTCATGGTGGCTCGTACCTTTGACCGCATCTCCGTAAGTGTAGCTGTGATAGCTGTTTTGGCCGTGGGACAGACGTTAGTTGTTATTACACGAAATGTTGATTTATCTGTTGGTTCAATTGCGGGGCTGACTGCCTACTATGTCGGTACTCAACTGATGGAAGACAACACAATCAATGTTGAAACCGCAGTATTGATGGCTATTGCCATCGGTGCGGCACTTGGCCTCATCAATGGACTTATTACTGCCTACGGGGGTGTCCCCTCAATTGTGGTTACGCTAGGAACACTGGCCATTTACCGCGCCATCCTCGTTAATTATGCGGATTCGGCGGCGGTTGAATTTAGAAGATTACCCGAATGGGCCAAATTTTTACGCCAGAAAGTGATGGCTGATGGCATTGGCCTTGAATTAACTTATCTGCCCACGCTGGCGATAGGCACCATGCTACTCTTCCAACTAGTTCTTATTTATACGAATTTTGGGCGACGATTATATGCCATTGGGTCTAGTCCTGAAGCCGCTGAAGTTGCAGGTATTCCGGCTCGGCGGATTGTTACCACCGCTTTTGTCATTAATGGCGCGCTAGCTGGTTTGGCCGGATTTATGCAATTAATCGCCCGCCGCACCCTCAATGCTGATGTCGCCCGTGGGTTTGAATTAGATGCAATTGCCGCTGTCGTGGTTGGCGGGGTCAACATTTTCGGTGGATCAGGGACTGTTTTAGGCGCAATGATCGGTGCAATCATATTCGGCACAATTGAATATGGTCTGCGGCGTATGCAAGTTAGCCAATTTCGGAAAGATGCGTTACTCGGCGTCTTTGTTATGGGGGCCGTCTTGATTGATACAGTTGTGATGGGATGGCTACGATCTTTGTTGTCCCAAACAGAGCTACGTCGACACGATGATGTCGATAAAGGGAGCGAAGCAGTATGAAATTGCTAAACGATTATCCTTGGCTCAAGCGTTGGGAAACATTACTGTTTGTCCTTTTCTGTTTGTCCGTGCTCATCAATACACAGATGTCAGAACACTATTTTAATCTCGATAATTTTGCAAACATCTTCCGGCTATCGATTGAAAAGTCATTTGTCGTATTAATCATGGCTTTTGTCATCATCAATGGTGAGATTGATCTTTCTGTAGCATCGGTCATGGGACTCGCCGCCGCTGTTTTGGCGAATGAGTTTGACCACGGTCGAAGTTTGGAAGAATCCATACTGATTGCCATGCTAGTTGGTGCAGGCTGTGGACTGCTCAATGGCGCGCTCATCGCCTATTTACGAATTCCTTCATTAGTTGTTACGTTGGCAGGTTTAATTGCCTATCGTGGCGCGGCCCGTTATGTTCTTGAAGACCGTTCGATTGGCGGTTTCCCCAGTTGGTTTACGGGCTTTGGGTTAAATGAATTCATCGGTCCATTTCAAGCCACAACCATTCTATTTTTTGTCTTATTTGCAGTCTTCTTATTTATTCTGCAATTTACCACCTTTGGGCGCTATGTATATGTTATCGGCAATAACCGTGAAGCCGCTGAATATGCTGGGTTACGTGTGCGCCAGATCAAGATTTTACTCTATGTCATCTCGGGTACTATGTCAGCCTTCGCGGGCTTGCTCTATGCAACCCAGTACACCGATGTGCAAGCCAGTGTCGCACAAGGCTTTGAACTCGATATCATCACCATAGTTTTGTTAGGTGGCGTCAGTATTTTTGGCGGTAAAGGAAATTTGGTTGGTGTTGGATTATCACTACTTACCGTGCTGAATGTCCGCAACGGGATGTCCTTACGACACTTGGATGGCAATATTCAAGCCGGTGTGGTGGGCTTACTGCTGATCTTTTCGGTACTGATTCCCAATTGGGCTACCTCCCTGCAACATTACCTAACGCGTTTATCTCGTAATTATAAAAAAACATCTAGTCTAGCTAATAAGGAGGTGGCCGAGACATCATAATTATATAAAGCATTTTCCCTATATGCATTTCTAAACAACACACCAATAAGGAGTATTTACTGTGAAGCATTTACGTTTATTACTAATCGTTCTAGTTATTTCTGCAGTTGCTTTACCCGTGATTAACGCTCAAGAAGGCGATGATCCGATCGTTGCCGAACCCGGCCAAGACCTTGATATGGTTTTCTTGCCCAAGGTAACTGGTATTTCCGTTTTTGATGAAGCCCACAATGGCGCTATGGAAGCTCATGAAGAACTAGAAAATCCGGGCGACTTGATCTTTACCGCTCCGTCACCCGATAATGCTATTCCAGGCCAAATCGAAATTATTGAATCATCAACCACCGAAGAAGTTGATGCCATCATGATTTCGGCCAATGACTACGAACAACTTGTTCCGGCAACCACCAGCGCGATGGATGAAGACATTACCATCGTTACCTGGGACTCCCCAATTGATCCATCCGGTGAAGCACTCTTCATCGCTCAAGTAGACTTTGATGAAACCGGTCGCGTTATGGCTGACATGGCTTTGAGCATCCTTGGTGAAGAAGGCGGTCAATTTGCTATTCTTTCCGCAACCCCAGATGCCTCTAACCAAAATGCGTGGATCGCTTCAATGGAAGAAGTTCTCCAAGAAGAAGAATATGCCAATCTAGAATTGGTTGACATTGTTTATGGTAACGATGATCCCGATGACAGCTACGAAGAAGCTTTGGGCTTGATCGACAGCTATCCTGATCTTGGCTTGATTATGGCTCCGACCACCGTCGGTATTGTTGCTTCAGCAACCGCTATGTTCGACGAAGATCTTTGTGGTGAAGTTGCCGTCAGTGGTCTTGGTTTGCCCTCTGAAATGCAAGAATTCACCGAACTCGGTTGTGCCCCAGAATTTGCGTTGTGGAGCTTCACTGACCTCGGTTACTTGACCTACTACGTCAGTTACTTGTTGGCAACTGATGCGATGGAAGCTGAAGAAGGCGTAACCTTTGAAGCTGGCCGTATGGGCGTTTACACCATCGAAGCTGACCCAACCCGCGAAGGTGGCTTGCGCGTTTTGATGGGTCCATTCTCTGTTTACACCGAAGAAAACTTCGATGAATGGGCAGTTGTTGAAGAATAAATATATGGTTTAGGTAGATGTAAACCATAGAAGATAGGGCTGGATTCCCTAGAGAAATCCCCAAGGTATCCAGCTCTATCAATACCTTAATGAAGCACAACCCTATGTTGCTCATAACTCATTGCCATGATAAGGAGTCATCATGCCCAGAGTTGGATTTATTTTAAAAGTTAAAGAAGACCTCATAGAAGAATATAAAGAACATCACAAAAATGTTTGGCCAGAAATGTTGGAAGCCTTACGGCAAACAGGCTGGCATAATTACAGTCTTTTTATGCGTGAAGATGGTATGTTATTTGGTTATTTCGAGACTCCCGAATCCATGGAAGCGGCTCAAGCCGCCATGGCTGAAACTGAGATTAATGCAAAATGGCAAGACATGATGGGTCCTTATTTTGAAATCCCCGAAGGGGCGCATCCCGATGCCTCATTTATTGAATTAGAAGAAGTATTTCACTTGGACTAAAAATTATGACTACTCAAACAAATCCGTCCAATCTAGAGCAAGCTTATCAACTTGCCAAAGAACGTTATGCAGAACTCGGTATTGATACCGATGCGGTGCTAAAAACTCTAGCAACCATCTCCATCAGCATGCATTGTTGGCAAGGCGATGATGTTGGCGGATTTGAAGATCCCGACTATCAATTGAGCGGGGGCATCATGTCCACTGGCAATTATCCGGGCAAAGCACGCACGGTACCCGAATTGCGCCAAGATCTCGACATGGCTTACAGCTTGATTCCGGGCAATCATCGTCTAAATTTACATGCCATTTATCTCGAAACTGACCACAAAATTGAACGTACGGATATTTTGCCTGAACATTTTGCTGGCTGGGCAGATTGGGCCAAGGAAAATAACCATGGCATCGACTTTAACCCGACCTTTTTCTCTCACCCACTCGCTGAAAGCGGATTTACGTTAGCCCATAGTGATCCCACTATCCGGCAATATTGGATTGAGCACTGCATTGCTAGTCGAAAAATCGGGGCGTATTTTGGCGAAGAGCTCGGCACGCCTGCCGTAACTAACATCTGGATACCGGATGGTTACAAAGATACACCAGCGGATCGCCTTTCCCCGCGGGAACGGCTCAAAGAATCACTCGACACCATTCTAAGCGTGCCCGTTGACAAGCAATATAATCTAGATGCCGTTGAATGTAAGTTATTTGGCATTGGCTCGGAAAGTTATGTTGTCGGCTCCCATGAATTCTATTTGGGTTATGCCGCTACCAATGATGTCTTGCTCTGCTTGGATGCAGGCCACTTTCATCCCACCGAAGGTATTGCTGACAAAATTTCATCGTCTTTATTATATGTCGATGAATTACTCCTCCATGTCAGTCGCGGGGTTCGGTGGGATAGTGACCATGTCATCGTGCTCAATGAAGAATTACAAGCGATTATGCAAGAGATTGTGCGTGGTGATTATCTAGACCGCGTTCATATTGGCCTCGATTTCTTCGACGGCAGTATTAATCGCGTCGCGGCGTGGACAATTGGCACCCGCAATGCTCTCCGCGCAATGTTACAAGCCCTTCTCGAACCAACCGAGATTTTGAAACAATTCGAAGCAGAGAGTAATTACACCGCTCGCCTCGCGCTCATGGAAGAACTTAAAGGGTTACCGTTTGGGGCAGTCTGGGATTATTACTGTGTCCAACAAGATGTCCCCGTGGGCTTTAATTTCATGGCCGAAATTGATAATTACGAAAAAGAAGTTTTGGCTAAGCGAGCATAAGTGATGAAAACGGTACTGGCAATTGATTTAGGCGCTGAATCGGGGCGTGTGATGGCCGTTCATTTTGACGGCACATCTCTTGAATTGGAAGAATTACATCGCTTTACCAACCCCAGCACCATGATACATGGCACGCTTTATTGGGATTT
>JBNLCD010000334.1:0-6617 GCA_050303635.1 Anaerolineae bacterium | reverse complement strand
CCCTAATTACCCTGAATTTTGGCATCCGCACTGGGTATAGAAATCTGGCTACAACCAAATTTGCTTGCCCTAGAGCTAAACTTGCACGATTACGTGGGATGTTTACAATCTAAGCAAGAGGATTATCAGCCAGAGGATGAGAAATATGAGTACGCGAACACTAACTATTTTGATGGCAGATCTAGTGGGTTCGACGCAAAAAGCAACCAGTGTTGATGTAGTCCGTGGCGCTAAATTTCTAGAAGATGCCACCGAACCCATTCGGACAGCCGTGACCAGTCAGGGCGGTAATATTATCAAATTTATGGGTGATGCTTATATTGCCACCTTCGACAATGCACGCTCGGCGCTCATTTGTGGAGATGCCATTCGCGATCACTATATTCAACAAAAATATGCCCCCGGCGGCATCCCAATTGATGGGGTGCGCGTCATTATCCACACGGCGGACGTGGTTTTTGAAGATAATGACCTGATTGGTGATCCGATGATTGTGGTAGCGCGGCTCGAAAAAAGCGTGCCGACCAATCAAGTGTGGGTCACCTCCGCAACCAAAGAAGTGGTTGGCTTGAGTGATTTTGTCTTTCAACCGATTGGTGATATTCAACTCAAAGGTCGTGCGCAACCTGTTTTTGTGTATTCCCTCGAAAATACCGATTTGAGTTATATTGAAAATGGGGCAGTCTTGATGGTAACGGATTTGCATGGTTATCGTCCGGCGACTAACACGCTTTCAACGGCTGGTTTAAATGAATGGTTGGCAACCTGGGTGAATCTCCATCGGCAAGCGATTAAAGGCTTACGTGGGCACATTCGCCAATTCGTATCAGATATGGCCCTTGTCACATTTGTAAATGCCGATGATGCTCTCCAAGCGGCTTTAAATCTGCAACAACTCGCTGATATTCAAAATGAACTCCCCAACGAGATGCCCGACTATAAATTCAAAGCGGCTATTGCCACCGGTGATATTATTCTTTCGTCGAATGGGATTGTGGGCAAGTTGGTTAATGATACTTTTGATTTATTGAAAGCAACACCACGGGCCGCTGTTTGCCTCGATGGTGAAACTTATCGGCACGTCCAAGAACTCAAGAAACAAACGCAAGAAATCTCGCTGAAAATACAAGCCTCTGAACCTGAATCTATTTGTTATCGCTTAGTTGAATACCCCACCTTGGAAAAGACACAATGATTGGAACTCTCGTTAATGTAGTTACTGTTTTTATTGGTAGTTTAGCAGGCATGATTATTGGGGATCGTTTACCCCAAAAAACGCAACAATCGGTGATTATGGCCCTTGGTTTAACCACCATTTTTGTGGGGATGCAAAATGCATGGGCCACAGGCAATCCGATTATCCCCCTGATTAGTGTGGCCTTTGGTGTGATTATCGGGGAGTGGTTGGCCATTCAAGATAAATTGGAAGATTTTGCGGGCTGGCTCCAAGTCAAATTCGGCGGTCAAACCGAAGCTGGTGAGGGTGAACTTGTTGGTTTGTCCCCGCGCGAAAAATTCATTCAAGGCTTTGTCACTGCCAGTTTAGTTTTCTGTGTGGGGCCTTTAACTGTGATTGGCTCTCTACAAGATGGTATGACGGGTGATAGTCGCCTCTTGATTATTAAAGCCGTGCTGGACGGTTTTGCGGCGTTGGCTTTTGCCTCAACATTTGGCGTGGGTGTCATGTTCACCATCGTGACTTTGATTGTGGTGCAAGGTGGCTTAGCGCTAGTGGGCTATTTTGCAGGGCAAGTTTTTAGTGACCCGATGATTAATGAACTCACGGCAACAGGCGGTTTGTTACTGATTGGGTTGAGTTTGGTCCTGATGGATATCAAGAAGCCGCCCATGGCTAATTATTTACCGGCTTTGCTGATTGCACCGTTAATTGTGGCGGTAGGGTCGTGGATTGGGATTGACGTTTATCCTAATCTGTAATGTATTATGTCATCACCTGTGTCTAGAAAATAAAACTACACGTTATAATTTGTCAGAAGCCCTATAAGATATGCCTGTCTAAATGGAATGTGAGGGATGTTAGTAATCTAGTTTTATCCGATAGTACAACTTCAAAAATTCAGGTGCTCTGCCTAGCCTGATCAAGAAAGTAGATTTTATGCGTAAAGTATTCGTCTGCTTCGAAACAGGTGACGAGGCTTTTGCACAGATATTGATCAACGATCTTGTGCAAGCCGGCTTCCCAATTTGGGCAGAGTTGGTAAATCCGCCGCCCCGTGTACAAACGAATATCCAAGAAGGTTTGCAAACTTGTGACATTATGATTTTGGTGGTGTCACTTGCCTCCATGGCATCGCGCAAAATTGAAGATCAGTGGCACTTTTTTGTTGATGCAGGCAAGCCAATCATTATGGTCTTTTATCAGACTACCCCTATTCAGTTTCAGCTAGCAAGTCGCTCGCTCTATGTAGATTTTCGCAACTTATTGCCGGGAAGCAATGGCTATCAGCGGCGTCTGAAACAACTCCAAAAGAAATTAACAGGTAAAATCCAAGTCGGGGCCCGTCTACAAAATAAAATGACGCAAATACCCAGTACAGGCCGTATGCTCCGACGTTCAGTCTATCGCATGTGTGGTTGTTTAATGGTCACTCCTATTTTGGTATGTATGGTTGCATGGGCCGCTGGTATGAGCTTAAACGGCACCTCCATGTGGGGCAGTACAGAGGATGACCATCCCGGTATTTATGACACGAGTGTGCGCTGGGCACCCAATAGTCAGATGATCGCTTTTGTCTCAGATCGTGAGGGTAATGAAGATATCTATATTGCTGATGACAACGGCGAAAACAGACAACGTTTAACCCGCGACATTGGAAATGATTATCATCCTGCTTGGTCACCTGATGGACGCTATATCGCTTTTATTTCTGATCGACAAGGGCGTGAAGATTTATATGTGATTGATACGCAGGGTAATAACTTAAGGTTGATTGAAACTTGCTCAGACAATGACCAAGATCAACCTTATTGGTCAGACGATGGCAAAACAGTGCAATGTGCTGAGACAACAAATCCGTGGATTGCCGCCCCTCCACCTGAATTATCTTATGCCACCTTTAGTCAAAGCGAGGATTATTATGATAGATTATATTTTCGCTCAGCAGATGGTCAAGAAATTGCTATGAGTAAGCGCGGCAATGATACAGGCTCAGCTATAGTTGCCCCGAATGGTCTGCGTTTTGCTTTTGTCTCCTATGATTATGACCACGAACCCAATCGTGCCTATATATTCATTTATGATGTTGCTTCCCGCACAACTTATCGGGTTGAGGATTGAGAGAGGCGCTGAATGACCCAAGTATTTCTTGCCTATGCAAATGAGACTCACAATTTTGCCCAACGCCTCAGCGCAGATCTGAATAATTATGGTATTCAGACTATTTTGGAGATGAATAATCCTTCGACAGAACTGCTAGATACATGTGAGGCAATGGTTGTCTTGATGACTGAGGCCGCTATGCACCAAGAAAATCTACAAAACCTGTGGGCCTATTTTTTGGATAACGATAAACCGCTTTACACCTTAAGATTGCAAGATGTGAATTTGTATTATCGTCTAAAGCGTATCCAGTATATTGATTTTTATTTCCCCAATACAGATTTTGAACAAGTATACGCCCATCAGTTTCCACAACTGGTTGATAAGATTCATCATCCGCCGCTGGTACCACGCGAAGAACATGGCATCGAAATGGATAAAATTATCCAATTAGATCGAACTAAACTCCGAGCAAGGCGCTTAATCTGGTTTGTGGGATTAATTATCATTGGCACGTTTCTTAGCGCCGCTGGTTATATGGGTTATCAAACTTTTCTATCTCAAGAGTTTTACGGTGGTCATCCATCTGTTTCACCTGATGGCAAGCAAATTATCTTTAATGGCCGCTGTGCAGGTTCAGGACTGAGTGAAACTTATGTGATGGATATTGACGGTAAAAATCGACATAGGATTGGGGATTTGGGATTAGACCCAGTTTGGTCACCCGTAAACGATCAAATTACTTATGCTTATGGTAGCCGAGTTTGTATAAATGATAAAACAGGTAAGAATGAAACTTGCTTTAGAGTAGATGATCTTTTTCAAACTTATTATCTCGATTGGTCACCTGACGGAAAACAACTTATCTTAGCTGGCGGGTATCGAGCCAGCGCTGATCCAGACGACTCATTTGCCGAAGCTATAAATATCTATGTTATTGATAAAAACGGCAAAAATCTTGAACAAATAACCCCGGATGGTATTGGTGGTAGTCAACCGAGTTGGTCGCCAGACGGAACGCAAATTGCCTTTATTGCTGTCGTTAACGATATTCAAGGCATTTATGTCATGAATATTGATGATCCCAACTCTATTTATCTTCTGATTGAAGGGAGTGGCATCAATCATCCTGCATGGTCACACGATGGCACTCAAATGGTCTTTGATAAATATTTTGGTTCTAACATCGATATTTATATCATGAATATTGATGGAAGTAACTTGCGCAAGATAACCAATCATATAGCCGATGATGAATTCCCGGCTTGGACACCTGACAATCAACATATTCTTTTTGAATCAGATCGCGTTGGCCAAACCATTCGCACAACAGGGTATTCCAATATTTATATTGTTAATGCAGATGGTAGTGGCGAACCAAAGTGTCTGACTTGTAGTGCGTGCTCGTTTCCATAACTTGAATGGAGATGCAATATATGAAAAAAATTTTTATTAGCCATAGTAGTCAAAATGCCATATTGGCCGGACGGTTAGCCACAGATTTAGCACGATTGGGCGCCGATATTTGGATTGATTTAAAGGATATACCCGCCGGGGTTAAATGGAGTACCGCTATTCAAGAAGGCTTAGATGCCTGCGATGTTCTGATTCTTATTGCTACGCCTGCTTCTATTGCGTCTAAAAATGTAGAAGACGAATGGCGGTATTTTGTTCAACACAATAAGCCGATTATCACCGTTTTATATCAAACAACGAATTTACCTGATCTACTGAGCCAAGCGCCTTATATAGATTTTCGGAATAAAGAGCACAAAATCAAAGCGTACAGTCGGGCCTTTTATCGGCTTTGGGACAAAATTGGCACCATTGGAGAAACTACCCGCGTTTTAGTGCCGTGGTATCGACGGCGCATTGCAGTGGTAGTTGGTCTCATCTTGGTGATTTTATTGGGAGGTGTTGGCTTTTTATTCACTCTTTCTAATGAGACTGCGGATAACCCAGTTATTGAAAATTGGTCAGCCGTATGGTCGCCAGATGGCACCCAAATTGCTTTTGTTACAAACCGCAACGAGGGTACATCTGATATTTATATCATTGATGCTAATGGGAAAAATTTGCGCCGTTTAACATCGGATATTGCTAATGAAACAGGTCCTAGTTGGTCGGCGGATGGTACCCAAATCGCCTTTATATCAGATCGATATGGCAATAATGATATTTTTTCAATCAATAGTGATGGCACTGGCTTAAAGAGGCTCACTGACGATCCAAGTAATGATATCGATCCAGTTTGGTATGGTGATGCCGTATTGTTTGTTACCAATCGTAATGGCAACAATGACATTTTCATTGCTGGCGAAGCAGGCGTTTCTGCCCTTATTGCTACTGATTCTGAAGATGAATTTCCTATAGCCGCTGGAAACATAATTTTGTATGCAGTGGTTATGGATATTTTTAATCAAGGGTATGAATTTTATGAATATAATCCGACCACAGATTCATCAGAAACTCTATTTAGCCTTGCTGAATCAAATTATGTGCAATGGGTTGATCAACAAGCGTTGATCTTCTTTGGAACAAGAGAAGGGCAAGCCTGCTTGCTTGGTGTGGAGGGTCAACAGTGTATTGAATTAGCGGAAACGGCTCAACTATCGCCGGATGGGAAAACACTTTGTTTTATTAGGGATAACAACTTACAAGTTATGGATTTGGCAACGCAACAAATTGATAATTTAACGAGTGCAGACGATGGTTGCGTGTGGTCTCCCACTAGTGACAGGATTATTTATTCCAAAAAAGTTGATAACGATTTACAGCTTTATGTTGTTAACAAAAATGGGGAGAATATTTTCTCTTTGACAACTAAAGATAAATAAGAAATTAGCTATAAGTTTCGGCGAGTTGCGCAAAAAACGATTCTTTTTCAGCGGAAGTTAGCTCAATATAGGGCTGACCCAAGTTATCATCCCCGCATCCAATCAGATAGTTGTAATCTAATGACGCTAAGCGCTCTAAACTATCAGCTAGTTCTGCATAATTTTTGTTGCCGAGGATCCAGCGATCGGTCTTGAAATAGAGCAAATCACCCGTAAATAAGCATTTGTGATTACCTATTTTTAGCAAATAACAAACACCCCCACTTGTATGGCCGGGCGTGGGTATCACGGTTAAATCAGGTTCAATCTCCTGCGTTTCATAACTAAACGTGATCAGATTTTTAATGCCGCGTTTTTTGATTTTGAGTGCTTCAATCTCGCTACAGAAAATCTCGGCATCAAATTCACGGGCAACATCTGCCACATTTTTCCCGGCAAAATGAAAATCAGTGATGTAAATACGATGGATTCCACCCATGGCGTGAATTGCATCGTATTCA
>JBNLCD010000333.1:0-6619 GCA_050303635.1 Anaerolineae bacterium | reverse complement strand
ACCACTGCCCCTGACGACAGTCTCGCGGTCACGCTGACGGGCGACTGGTTACTCGGTGCCGCGCTCCCGGGCATCGAGCCGGTACTGGAGCGCCTGCGGCAGACGCCCGCGCCCGCCGCTGTTTCTTTCGACACCGTCCGTATTGGGAATACCGCTGAACTCGGCAATATTTTAGTCGCCAGCAATGGTCACGCCGTTTACACATTTGCCAATGACGAACCCGGTTGGAGCAATTGTGTGGGCGAATGTAGCAGTACCTGGGCTCCGTTAAGTGTTGATGATGCTGGTGCTGTGTTTGCGGCAGGTTCCCTCCAAGATTCATTGGGAACGAGCGAACGTGCGGATGGCGCAATTCAAGTGACATTAGGTAACCGTCCCTTGTACTTCTTCGCGGGTGATACTGAAGCCGGAACCGCCAACGGACATGGTGTCGGTGATGTTTGGTTCGCCGTTCAATTGGATGTTGCCGTTCAAATCAGTGGTAATGAAGCCCTCGGTGGCTTCTTAGCTAGCCGCAATGGCATGACAGTTTATACCTTTGCCAATGATGAAGCTGGCGTGAGTAACTGTGTTGATAATTGTGCAACAACGTGGCCACCCCTCACCACCACCGGTTTCCCGGTTAGTGCCGATACCTTGCCGGGTGCTTTAGGTACCATTACACGGGCTGATGGTTCTATTCAAATCACCCTTGATGGCCGTCCGTTGTACAACTTCTCGAAAGATGTTGCGCCGGGTGATGCGAATGGTCAAGGTGCGGGTGATGTTTGGTATATCGTGCCTGTTGAGGCCGATGCTTCTCAATTTGCGAGTGCAAGCTGTATTATCACCGTGGTCGACTTTGAAAATGTTAATGTCCGTCAACTGCCGAGCACCAGCGCGAATGTGACACGCGAAATTCCGCGCGGCGAAACAGCGATTGGTATCGGCCAAGCAACCGCCGACGATGGCTATGTATGGTATCAACTGCAAGCGGGTGATTGGGTACGTTCTGATGTTGTAAGTGCTTCTGAAGCTTGCAATAGTTTGCCCGTAGTTACCCCTTAAGATTTGCAATCTTCCTTCCATAAGGTGCATGGTGGGCTACTTAGCAGAGTAGTCCACCATTATGTATTATTTTCCCCGATAATCTCAGCAAAAACTTCATCATAATGGGGCGCTAACCGTTGCCAGTCAAATTGGCTCACAAATTCACGTAGTTCGGGTGGCGTGGGTTTGGAGTGTTCGAAATAGCGTTGAAGCAAATAATACAAGCCTTCATCACTGTCAAATAACAGATCTTCATGAAATTCTGCTGGAATCAAATAAGGATAATTGAGGCGATTGGCTAACAACGGATAGCATCCACAATAAATGGCTTCCACCACACTAATCCCAAAGAAATCCTGCTGAGCTGTGCTGACATGCAGATCGGCTTCCCAAAGGTAGCGGGCATAATCCGCAAAATTATCCACATAGCCAAAATGAATAACACGCTCGCCGAGCGCTTGTTTGGCCTTTAAAAATTCCGTCGGTTTCTGGCGTTGATTTTCCCCTGCCAGTACAACCTCAAAATCATAACCATCCGCCGCCAATCGGGTGAGTGTCTTCAAAAAAGGTTTGGGGTTTTTGTCATATTCCCAACGATGATTCCAGATAATCAGGGGCTTATCTCGTTCTTGTACCGAATTTTGATGCGCGTCATAGCGTTCTAAATTGAGACCAATCGGCAAGACACCGGATTTATCACGCAAAATATCAATGGTCTCCAGATTATTGTTGTCAGGAAAATGTTTGAGCAAGCGTGGTAATTCTTCTAAAAAAGCTTTGCGGTGAAATTCGCTATTAAAGAGGACCCTATCTGCCGCCAGCGCACTCACATAATTGATAAAAGCATAGTGATTACCCAGCTTTTGGTGCGGACCAAAAGGATAGGTCAGTTGATTTTCATGGAAATAAAATACCGTCGGGATAGATGTCGTTTGCACACGTGTGAGGGCCAGAAAGCTGGTCAGATCGAGCATATCCGATGCCACAATTAAATCGGGCGTGAAATCAAGGGATTTATATTGTTCGGCAAGCGTAATGGCTCCGCCGAGCAACCGCCATTGCCAGAATTGGCCTTCCAAACTCAAAATATGAATATCATGCTTACTTTGCACTTGATAACTACGCATCCAGCGTCCATGCGAGCCGGTATCAAATGGTTCTAAAAAAAGAATTTGCATTAGATTGAATATTTCATTTATTCAGGAAAGCGCCCTCCATAGAATATTTCACGCAGGAAATCGCGTTCAGGTACCTCGCGTTCATCAAATGCCCGCAAAATTTCAGTATCATCATAAGGAATATGGAACTGCTGGGTTTCAAAAATACCCTGATCAAAGGTCGCGATTAGACATGGTGCTTCGGCCGTATTCGCACAACCAACCGAACCCGGATTAACATAGCGAGCTTTGCCACCCATATAGGATACGCTATGCGTATGTCCATAGAATATCAGGTCATCTTCCGGAAAATCAGCAAAGATTGTTTCTAAATCACCGGCTAATGGCTCGCGAATAATGGTTTTAAAAACACGCCGATTTTCTTTTAATCCATAATGCGTGAAAACAGTGGGAATACCTTCAATTTCTTTCCTAATAACAAATTTCCAATTGTTTAGTATTCCGCGATGCTCATTCCCAAGTTGTTGATGCGTCCATTTTTGGTGAACAACTTCTCCATTGCTCATCCAGTGTGGTTGCGGCTTGGGGAGACCATTCACATACCACCAATCATGATTACCCATGATGCAATAGATATTCGAAGTACTCAGCAATAATTCAACAACTTCACGAGGATAAGGCCCAATCGCAATGGCATCACCTAAATGATAAAGCTCATCACACTGTTGTTCTTCAAAAAAAGCTAAAACAGCTTCAAGTGCAGGCAAATTCGCATGAATATCTGAAAAAATTCCTATTTTTATCATTCTAATTCCTCCTTGCCCGTCTTCTAAAATAGTAAATGATCTAATCTAATTAAGAAAGTTGCGCGGCAATGCAGATATATTTGGTGATCATATCCAATAAACTCAACTTTGTCCCTATCCCCTATTTTGCTATAATGCTACGCTAAAATGGTCAACCCAACTCAATGACGAGGAGATTCCTATATGGCTTTAGAGCGTGCCCAAGTTGAACATATTGCTGAACTCGCCAAATTAAAATTAACGGATGAAGAAATTCAACGTTATGGTGAGCAACTTTCCGCCATTCTAGAACATTTTGCCACGCTTGCCGAATTGGACACCGAATCAATTCCGCCAACTGCTTCCGTGTTACCGCTCAAAAATGTGATGCGTGAAGATGCCGTTTCCCAAAACCTGACACGTGACGATATTTTAGCTAACGCACCGGATACGGAAGCCGGACAATTTCGTGTCAAAGCAATTCTCGATTAATCAACCTGACACCTGTTATTCCAAATAATACGGCCTGCCTGCGCTTCACCTGCGTACAGGCAGTGCTTCAACACTGTCTATCGTCAGCCTACGCACATTCTCGTAAAATGTGCGTAATTCAACTGTGATGTTATTGTTCCAAATCGAATGAAGAGGATGTTATGCCCCAGAAATTTTTGCATCGCTTTTTATGGGTTTTGCTCATTTTTCCATTGAGTTTAACCTTAGTTGTCACACCTGACACCCTTCACGCCCAAGAGGGTGGAAATAATTTTAAAGAATATGATGCCTCGGAATTGGGGATAAAATTTGAAATACCAACCCATTGGGAAGTTTGGCATGCCCCGAATCGCTTAATGATGGGGGCTCCTGAAGATGTCGCCGCCCAACAAAACTTCGAAGAACCTGTTGGTCTAGTTATTGTCATCAATTTGGGCACCTATAATACGATGGGCATCCAAAATGCCGATCAAGTCCAAAGCCAATTAGGTGATTTTGTGCCGACGGGTGCCACCGCTAGCGCGAGTTCACCGGTCACATATGGCAATTCTTCAGGCTATAGCCTCGAATTCACCATTCCAGATACCACGCTATCAACCCGCGTGGCTTTGCTGTCTATTGTTGGGGCACGTTTGGCTGTGGTGCGCGCTTATGCTCCTCAAGACTATTGGACGACTACCGGCAATGAACTGTTTACCAATATCATGGCAACGATTGATTTCTATCTGCCCGAACATTTAGCTAATCCATTGGCAAATGTACCCGATGAAGATGGCGGTGTGCTCTGGCATTATCAATCCAGTCAACCGCTTGATGCGCCAATCGTCAATCTCGGTGGTCTGACAATTGATGATTATGGCGTGGTTTATGTGGCGGCCGGCGAGCGTGGCTTCTTAGCCGTTAACCAAGCGGATGGTTCTTTTGTGAATTATCTGGGCCCATTATTTGACGACGACAATTTGTATGATGTCGCCATTGGTCCCCAAGATCAACTGCTCTATTTTGCGAACGGCACTCCCGGTCTAAACAATCAAATTATGGTCACAGACCGTGTGGGTAATTATGTGCGTGGTTGGGGCAGTGCTGGTGATGGCGCTGGTCAATTCGCGCCGAATATGCCTCAAACAATCGCAGTCACCCGTCGTGGGGATGTGTGGGTTGTATCCGAAGGCCATGCCATTGCACCGACTAATCGTCTCTATCGTTTTGATCGTTATGGTAATTTGCTGGCGGCTGTCGATTTAGCCGATGTAAACTCAAGTTTAAGCCGGATTCGCCTCGATAATAATATCGAGACTGATGGTCTATTCTTGATCGGTGAAACCGGTGGTTTGAATATTCTTGATTCCGATGGATCTTTGTTGGTACCGAATATCGATAAGGATTTCCTGACCGAATCGGGTGCACGGGATATTGCCATTGGCCCTGAAGGTTTGATCGTGATTGCCACTGAAAATGAAGGTTTCTTACTTTTCACCAATCTAGGTGAACTGATTGACCGTTTTGGCTGGAAATATGACGCTGAAGCGGGCGGTCGCTTCCAACCCGGCGAATTTAGCCAAGTGGCGGGTATTGTGATTGATCCGAGTAGCAATGTGTATTTTGCGGAAACGAATCGGGCTAGTGAGTTTTCTCAAATTCAAGCCTTTAGCTTTAGCGGGAGTGGCGTGCTTGATTTGCCTCAACGCCCGAATACGGCCGATACCGATGCTGGCGTTGTGATCACGTCGTCCGGTGGACAAATTCAATATGGCATGACAGTGCGGGGTCTCATTGATAACCGTAGTCCCGTCCATGAATATCGCATTGATGTTTTGGCCGGTGATACCGTGGTCATCCAAATGAAGGATATTTCCGCCGATGGGGTCCTTGACCCAACTTTGGTCTTGCTGGATATCAACTACAATGAAATTGTCCGGAATGATGATGGTGGCGCAACCCTGCCCGAAGGCTTCAGTGAAGACGATTCACAAATCCGCTTTACGCCAAACGCCAATGCAACACTCATTATTCAAGCGACACGTTTTGGCGGTACCGGTGAATATGAACTCACTGTCACCAATGACAACCCGCGCCCTACCGAAACACCGGCCTCAACACCGACCGAACCGGAAACAACGCCTGAATAAAACTTCACTCATGCTATAATACAAGGGCGGTTAACTTACATAGTTGCCGCCCTTTTGTTTACGTGATTATCAAAGAGTAATGAAGATTTTCCATGATTAATTCCGCCAGCAATAGTCGTATCAAATTGGTACGTGGGTTATTCGAACGCACCAAAATCCGCAAAAAAGAGCGTCAATTTGTCCTCGATGGCTACCGTTTAGTGCGTGATACGCTAGATGCCAATTTGTTGCCCGAACAAGTTCTCTATCGCGCGGATATTGAGGAAAACAGCGAAATTGGCGAACTTATTGCTCAGCTTGAAATGCGCGAAATTGAGTGTTCACCCGTCGAACCCAATATCTACAACACCATCAGTGATGCCCAAACACCCCAGGGTATTCTCGCTGTAATGAATTGGGTTGAGTTGCCACCCCGCGAACCGCTGGATTTTGTATTGGTGTTGGATCAAATGAGTAATCCCGGAAATTTAGGGAGTGCATTGCGAACAGCGACAGCCGTGGGTGTTTCCGCTGTCATTCTCGCGCCCGATAGTGTTGATCCTTATAATCCCAAAGTCGTGCGTGGCGCGATGGGTGCTCACTTGCGATTGCCAATTTTGCAGTGGGATTGGGCCGCAATTGCAGAGTTACCGCTACGCTTTGTGGTCGCGGATGCAGGCGGCACAACCAATATTTATGACAATGACTGGACACAACCGACTGGCTTAATCATTGGCGGCGAGGCACATGGCCCGCAATCAGATGCGCATGCATTAGCCGAAGAGATTATTTCTATCCCGATGGAAGATGGCGAGTCTTTAAATGCAACGGTGGCGGCGAGTGTGATCCTGTATGAAGCCTATCGCCAGCGTTATTTTAACCGTTAATCAGTTGATCCACGGAAATGGGTTTTGATGGATAGGTTGACGTCAATATTGATTGGCGAATCAACATATCAACCTATTTTTTTGCAAATTACGCAGATTCCCGTCGCAAATATTCCCCTGCTCATCTTCACCCCATCTAATCTGACACCCCATCAACCTCACCATTAAATTGTGCACCCAAGCAATATCCGCTTCTGAAG
>JBNLCD010000332.1:0-6620 GCA_050303635.1 Anaerolineae bacterium | reverse complement strand
TCTATGGCATTCCCTTGTCTATCTTGGGTCTGATATGGTTAACTCTGGCGAGTGATTGGTCGGCTTTAACAGATCATTTTGGCTTATTTGTCTTTTTGCTAATTATGGCGGTTGTTGTTGAAGAACTTGATTTTTATTTCTTAGCGGATATTGGCAATGTCGCGGGGGGGGCCACTTTTTCCGGCTCCTTTACGGTTATTATCACATGGACCGCCGCGTTACTCTTAGGACCCACAGGCTTGTGGGTCGCTATTATTCGCCTCATTGTTGATCTGGCGCTCCGGCGTCGGGCCCAATTCAAACATATATTTACGGGTATTCAACAAGCGCGCCATTTTAGTTTTAATATGGCGGACATCACGGTGATTAGCCTTATCGCCCTCCATATCTATGAGCGGATGGGTGGCGAATTTCCTTTCCCCGCTTTCGATAGCCACTCTCTGTTACCTGCCTTAGCCGCGATATTCATCCGCTTTATCTTGGGTGATTTGGTGTCGTTCCCTTATCTCTGGTATATGGGTCGCCACATGCCCGAAGATTTAGGAACCACGGCGCGTGATTTGGTCCGCTTCAGCATGTTGACCAGCGCGGTCTCCTTACCGATTCAACCGTTCCCGATTCTGGCGGCGGGTATTTACAGCACCGGTGGGTGGATTGGCTTCCTTTTCTTCTCTGCGGGCTTATTGCTCACGGGGTTATTGGCAAGTAATCTGAGTCAGGCGGCGGGGCGCAGTCAGCAACGGACGCAAGAACTCTCCCAACTTGAACAATTGGGCCGCGCGATTATTGAAGGTCCGCCGGATGCGGCTAATTTAGGGGAGCTTCTTGGTCAATATGCCCCTCCCATGTTCTCCCAAAGCGGGACGCTTATTCGTCTATATCCCGACCAAGATTTGGTGGTGCCAGTATTGCCTATTCATCTCGGCGAAGTTGCGTGGGAATGGTTACGCACCTCCCGCGAAAGTGGGTATTGTCTGGCGGGTGAGACATTGCCGTGGAATCACGATAGCATCGCGCAAGCCACCTTGCTCTATACCCCAATTCTGGAAACGACCAGCAACAAAGCCATTGGCGGAATCTTCGTCGGCAGTATTCATCCCGATAAAAAAGGCTTTACGCACTGGGTACCCGCCATTCAATCGCTGGCGGCCCAAGTTGCTTCGGCCTTACACAGTGCCGAAGTCTATCGGCAAACCTTGGAACACGAGAAAACCGCCCAAGAATTGGCCTTAGCGGGTCAAATTCAGGCTAGTTTCTTACCGGAAGTGGTGCCGACCGTTGAGGGGTGGCAAGTCACGGCCAGCATTGAACCCGCGCGCCAAACATCCGGTGATTTTTACGATTTCATCGAACTGACTGACAATAAGTTGGGTATTTTGGTGGCCGATGTCGCGGACAAAGGTGTGGGCGCGGCCCTATATATGGCGCTGAGTCGGACCCTGATTCGGACCTATGCAATGGAACATCATGATAGTCCCGCCAAAGCGTTGCGGCTGGCCAATGACCGGATTTTGCTCGATACCCAATCCGACCAATTTGTCACGGTGTTCTATGGGGTGCTCGATATGGCCAACGGCGTGCTGACCTATTGCAACGCTGGCCATAATCCGGGTTATTTGGTGCATATGAATGGCAGTGCGCAGGTGACGGAATTAACCCGCACAGGGATTCCGCTGGGGATGTTTAGCGGCAAGACATGGCGCGATGCCACAATTAGCGTCGAACCCAGTGATTTATTGGTGCTCTATAGCGATGGCCTGACCGAAGCCCATAACACCGCCGCTGAACTTTTTGGGGAAGATCGCCTCATCAAGATCATCAGCACCAATCCAGAAACATCGGCCCAAGACATCAACGGGCAAATCATTGAAGCGGTCCAAGATTTCCGGGGAACCGCGCCCCAATTTGATGACATTACCTTGCTGATGGTGCGGCGCGAATAGTTATTCGCATCTTATTCTGAGTATTCTGCTTCTGAAAGGATGTTGTCATGACAAGACGACATGAAGAACGTCATCGCACAGCACGGGTTGGTTGGTTACGTGCCGCAGTTTTAGGGGCAAATGATGGAATTGTTTCTACCGCAAGTTTAGTGGTTGGGGTGGCGGCGGCGGAAGCAGTTCGCAGTGAAGTTTTAATTGCAGGCATTGCTGGCATGGTCGCGGGTGCCATGTCGATGGCGGCGGGTGAATATGTTTCCGTCAGTTCACAGGCCGACACCGAACAAGCTGATTTAGCCCGTGAACAAGCTGAACTTGACACTGATTGGGCCAGTGAAGTTAAGGAATTAGCCGGTATTTACATGCAACGCGGTCTTGAGGCTGAACTGGCCAAACAGGTGGCGGAACAACTCATGACCCATGATGCTCTAGGTATTCATGCGCGCGACGAACTGGGTATTTCTGAGACATTGAGTGCGCGTCCATTGGAGGCGGCCTTTGCCTCAGCCGGAAGTTTTACCATCGGTGCGGCCATGCCACTGCTCGTCATTCTCATTGCACCCGAATCAAGTTTGGTTATATCGGTTTCCGTCGTCTCGCTGTTTTTCCTCGCTTTACTAGGGATTCTCGCGGCGAATGCGGGAGGCTCATCGATGGTCAAAAGCGCGATACGTGTCACTTTTTGGGGTGCGTTAGCGATGGTGTTGACGGCTATAGTCGGCAATATATTTGGCACTATTGTCTAACTAACCATCCAGTAGATTTTGGAACGGTAAAACAAATTTAGTGAAGGTGGTTGAGCGGGCGCTGATGTGTATATCGAAAATACATAAAGGCGGCACCCCACAAGATTATTTCGAGCAGGAATAAGGGATGTTGTATATAAGCCGTGATACCACCTTCTACCACGCTTTCCGGCGCAATCCCAATCATTTGCGTAGAGAGCGGATAAAGTAGGGGTGTCTTATGGGCAATGGCATCTAAAATGAGATGTGAAAAACCGCCCCATGCCATGAATGCCCAACACCATGCGGCATATTTCAGCCTCATTTTGAAACATAAAACGCTCGCCACAGCTAAACCCAAATACACCCATAAACTATGGGTCCAAAGCGTGCTGTGATTGGCAAATCCACGAATTAAAATATTATAGACCACGTCCGTGTCTGGCCAGATCGTACTCGCCAGCGCTAAGCCTCCCAAAAACCAGCGTTGGGGTTGCGACCAACTGTCATCCCACTGTTGTTTGGTTAACTCGATTGCAAAATAACCGGGGACGACGTGCGCAATCAGCATCGTTTACTCGGCTTCTTCTAAGGCGATCACAGCGGATTGAAGGGTATTGCCTGCGATATTCGCCGCAATGGTCGGGTCAGTGGTGCCTTCAATTACCACCACTACCGCCAGCGACGTGCCATCTTGCAAATCGAGGAAACCGACAAACCACACCAACGGTTCGCCACCATAGGCCACACCGACTTGTCCATAGAGCTTTTGATCACGGATGGCAAAATCCGTGCGTTGCGCGGTTTGCACCAATTCTGAGCGTTGGGTACTGAGCAATAAAGCTTGTCGTAAATTGAGGGCCACATCCGTCCGCAAAATAGCGGGTTGGCGGCGCGGCATATCAAGGAATTGCCAATCCTCACTATCGGGTTCGGTTTTATAAGCATCGGCCAGATGGAGAACGGGAGCATTACCTTGATTGGCAATCGCGGCCACAAACCGCACCATTTGCAGGACATTAATCAGGAAATCGCTCTGACCAATGGCGGTTAAGGTTAAATCTTCCGGTGTGGTGAGTTCCGTTAAGGGCAAAGGCGTTGCGGCAATATCTGTTTCAAGGCGATGCAAAGACGGTGCGACCAGAAAACCGGTGTCATTCAACAGCGTTTGATAAGCAGTGAGGGGCAATAAACCGCCTAAGGCCAAATTAAAATGGGTGGGGCACCCATAGACAAATAATTCTTCGAGCGTGAAGGATTGTTTGTCCGGTGGTTCGATGAGACAGTTCAATTGATCCACGGGCAAATTCAAGGCACTGACATCCAGCGGTTGACTGGCATTGGAAAATGGCATTGCGGCAGGTGTTTCGAGATTATAGAGACCCGCTAAGAGCAACAGCTCAATCATGCTACCCGGCTGATAACCACCTTGCCGCACCCGATTGAAAAGCGGCGTTTTGTCGGAAATGGGTGCGCCATTTTCATCCAGATAGGGCTCGATATTGTGCGGATCAAAACCGGGTTGGCTGACCATCGCCAAAATATCACCGGATGGTACATAAACGACCACGCCCGCGCCCTCATAATCGCTCATATTTTCATAGAGGGTTTGTTGCACGGTCAAATCGAGGGTTGTTCGTAAATCGAAGCCGATTTTATCACGGTGGAACAAATCATCCTCAAAATTTTGCCAGACATCTTCTGCCGCCACATCGCCCCGTAAAATATCATCAAAGGCGGCTTCCACACTCGATGCGCCAAATTGAAAATCATAATAGCCAATGGCACCTTCGACGCCCTCATATGGATAACGCCGTTCAGCTTGCGCGCCTTCCGCTAAAATGATCCCGTTGCGGTCAACAATACGCCCGCGATTCAGTTGACGTTCGGCTTGTACCCGGCGCGGATTATCTTCACGCGCCAAGATTCCTTCGGCGGTAAATAAGCCCCAATACGCCGCACTGAGTGCCACGAGTAGAAAGCCAATTGTTAAAGCCATGCCAAGCTGTTTGAGTTCACGTTGCATATAAAATCCAATTGTTGTGCCGGAATCAAATGTCGATTGAAGGGTGCGAGCCCTAAACCTAGAAAATTATAATCAATTTTACGCAACACCCCAATCAAGAGTGTGTAATCACAGGGCAATCATCATTAACAAAAACGGGTAGTCAACTTGACTACCCGTCATATTATGCTTATCTGAGATCAAGGGCCTAGTAATTATAGAACCAATTCTTGGCCCAATAACCACCCGGTGCCGTTGCATAGACGCCCACGGTGGAGGAACTGACTAATGCCTCTGGAATAGTTACGGATACCAAGAAAGCGCCATTGGCGTCTGTCGTTGCGGTGTAATAAGCCGTGTAGGTCGTACTACCCAGCGTGCCCATGCTAATCGTAACCGTGCTATTGGCCGGGAAATTATAGCCACTCAATTGGAAACTGTCGTGCAAGACGATTTCCGGGAAAAAGATACGTGGATCATAGGTAGGGCCAAATGGATTACCGGGATAAACGGTAGCCGGGCCACTCGGTGGGGTTACCACAGGCGGTGTGTTCCACAAATCAGAACTGGCCGGGCCGGATACACACAGAACTTGCCCAACATAAATCATATTTGGATTGGGTAGGCCATTCCATGCTTGCAAAATGTCCCAACGTACACCGTACATGAGACCGATGCGGAATAAGTTTTGACCATAAGCGACCACATGTGTTTGGGTACAACTTGAGCCACCATCCGCTGAAACAGGTGTCGGTGCAGAAACCACCCCGCTCAGCAAAACACTGAGAACAACAACTAGCAATAAGAGTAGACGCATTTTTTTGAGCATTCTAGTTTCCATCCCTTTTCTAAGATCAAAATCAAAGTCACAGTGAAACTATCTGGGTCTAGGCACGTTTTTAATTGAGATAATAAATATTCAATCAAACGTGTCCTTATCTTTATCTTAAGCCTACTCAAAAATGGTGTGTTAAGCAAATTTTCGTTAGGGTCTGGTAGGGCAAGCACCTACTCGTTGTCAGCTATTTCTAACCGACCATCTACTTATTCAACAACCAATAGTGTTTACCGCCCCGTTCGCGTTGCATATAACCGAGTTCCACCATGTCACGGCGGAAACTGGCATAATCGGGATGAAATTGTAGAATAACCTCGTTCACTTCGGCTTCAGTATAGAGTTTATCCGCTTCAAATTCATTGGCTATCCAGCGCAAGAGCACATGGAGTTTTTTCAGCTTGGTGGGAATTTGGGTGATCTTGCGGTTATGCGTATAGGCCTTGAGCACCTTAACTTCCCATTCTTCAAAGCCGAGTTCCTCCATCCAGGCATCATCACTTGCGGCGGAGTCTTCGACACTGAGTGTCTGGAGTTTGTCGAGATAGCGATGCATCTGGGCTAAGGTGCCCGTATGCAATGAATAGTAGCGGCTATTGCCCCGTGCTTTGAGATTGACCAACCCCACTTCGCGCAATTTACTCAGATGATGGGATACGGTTGGTTCGGTCAGGTCTAATTTTTCAGCTAATTCGCTGACCCGGTGAGCTTCGTTACTAACCAAGCCTAAAATTCGGAGCCGTTTTTCGTCGCCCACTGCTTTAAAAAATTCCAGAAGCGCATTAAATTCACTGTTTTGCATGGTATTTTCTTTGCCCATATTCTATTTAGATGTTTATCTAATTAGAATAATCTTTAGATGTGGACTCGTCAAGTTCAAACCCGCCTGATGTGTTTTGAAAAATGGAGCAAGCTGGATGGAAGTTGCTACGGAATGAAATTCAATACGGTTAAGTTAAGGAATTTTGCCGATTTTGCACACAGTAGGCTGAAGCAAGCTATGCAACTTCCCCAGCGGTTTGAAACCCATTTATAGGGTGATGATTTTTAGCCCCGAATTTATTCGAGGGCGGCTGATGGGCTAGCATCATTGCCAAAAAATGGAGTGATAGCCC
>JBNLCD010000331.1:0-6623 GCA_050303635.1 Anaerolineae bacterium | reverse complement strand
GGTGTCGGCTTTAGTCGGATGGTGAGTTTGGGTAATCAATCGGGGGTTACCGATGTCGATATGCTCCAAGCCCTTGCCAATGACCAGCATACCCATGTAATTACAGCTTATGTAGAAGGTGTTTCAGATGGTCAACGTTTCCTGAATACTGCCGCCGAAATTGCGCGGGAACGTCCCATTATTGCACTCAAAGTGGGACGCAGTGCTTCGGGTGCGAAAGCGGTAGCCAGTCACACCGGTGCGCTAGCCGGAGCCGAAGCCGCCTATGATGCCGCTTTTCGGCGAGCAGGGGTCATGCGCGCTAATCGTCTTGAAGAAATGTTAGATTGGGCTCGTGCTTTTGCATGGCAACCTTTACCCCAAGGCAATCGCGTCGCTGTGTTGACAAATGCGGGCGGCGCCGGTGTCATGGCGGTAGATGCTCTGTCTGCGGCGGGTATGGAGCTGGCACCCTTAACTGAAGAAACTAAAAATTATTTGCGGCAACGCTTGCCACCCATGGCGAGTATAGAAAATCCGATTGATATTCTGGCAGGTTCGGGTCCAGCTTCATATGCTCTCTGTCTAGATGCCTTGCTCTCGGATGAAACCGTCGATGCGGTGACCGTTATTACGGCTCCGCAAGATTGGTTTGCACCTTTGAGCTTAGCCGAAGTTATTGGCGAAGTGAGTAACAGTCCACTTGGGCGGCGTAAACCCGTTTTGGCGGTGATTATGGGTTTGGCTTCAACAAGCGAGGCAACCCAAGTTTTACATCGGCGGCGTATTCCGAATTTTGCTTTTCCAGAACGTATTGGCAGTACGTTTGCGGCCATGTGGCAACGCAAACAGTGGCTTGATATGATGGCGACCAAAGATGCCCCTACCCAAGTTGATATCAAACCCCCAACGATTGAACAACTCAATATTTTGGATGGGCAAAACGGCTGGCTATTACCTGAAGTGACCGAACAATTATTGCAATCGTATGATATTCAGACTCCGGCTTATGCACTGGCGACATCATCCGCTGAAGCCGTTCAAATTGCGGCAGAAATTGGGTATCCCGTTGTCCTGAAACTTGTTGCTAAAGATGTTACGCACAAAACAGATGTGGGTGGCATTCGCCTGAATCTGAAATCGGCTGAAGATGTGCAACAGGCCGCCCAAGAATTATTCAATGCTGATGTTGATGGCATTGAAGGCGTGTTGGTCCAAGCGATGGTCCGGGGTCAAGTTGAAGCGATTGTCGGTATGGTGCGTGACCCGCAGTTTGGTCCCTTATTGATGGTCGGACGGGGTGGAACCGAGGTCGAACTTATCAAAGATACCGCGTTTGAATTGGCTCCCTTGACAGAAAAACTTGCTAATAGCATGATTGATGCCACTACCCTAAAACGGGTTCTCGCCGGATATCGTGGAAAATTACCAGCTGATCGTAATGCGTTGGTTGATGTATTACGCAAATTATCTGATCTGGTTTTAAATCATCCAGAAATCGCAGAAATAGAAATTAACCCGTTAATGGTGATGGAAGTTGACCAAGGTGGCTATGCGGTTGATGCCCGTATCCGTGTTACACACGATTAAATTGATTATATTTAGATGTATGTTGCCCCAAATGAGGAGAGAGTTATGCGTTTTAAGTTAATGTCAGTATCGATGGGCCCCGGCTCCGATAATATCTGGGTTCTCGATGATGATAACCGTATCTGGATTTATAATGACGGTGACTGGGTGAATGACCCCAATGGTCGCGCTCAACAAATTTCCGTTGGCAATGGAAAAACAGTTTGGTGTGTGAATCCATCAGGCCAAATTTTTAGCGGTACGGTCAGTGACGATTATCAAATTGAATGGGAAGAAAACAGTTTGCCAGAAGGCACGCTTGCCCACAAAGTTGCGGCAGGAATTGATGGTGAAGTGTGGTCCTTAGACCAAAATAATCGTCTCTGGCAACTTGCCGCAGACGGTGGATGGACTTTGGATGCCGATGCCAAAGATGTCTCTAATTTAGATGTTGGCAGTGGGGATTTCGTATGTTGTGTCAACAAAGATGGCGGTGTTTTCAAACGTGCTGGCACCGCTTGGGAAGAAATCAGCGACAATAACACTGATGTTCGCGAACTTTCCGTGAGCGGCGATGGATTTATCTGCTACGTCGCCCAAAATTTTGATCTGCGTATATACGACAATGGCGGTTTTGATCCAGAAGGCACTGGGCGGGGCCTCAGTGTCTCTGCCGCAAGTGCTGATGATATTTGCATTGTGAATGATGATGCCGAACTTTGGCGGTGTATTGACGAAGAATGGGATGAAGTAGATGGCCCTAACTTCAAAAAAGCCCGCGTCTATTTTGTCAAAGAGGGGGATACCTTAAGTGAAATTGCGGAAGGCTTAGGTCTTGAATTAGACGCTTTGCTTGCGGCAAATACGCAAATTGCAAATCCCGATGTTGTTAATGTCGGTGATCGTGTCAATTTACCTGCTTAGTTTAAACTGAAAATATGGGGCGGATGAGGTCGGCGAAGCCGGGTGAAGTCGCCCCTTTGAGTCGGAAATTTTGTGATCTATGAAGTCGATTCCTCTTAAATATCTCATTACTGGTCTTATTGGGCTGACCCTCTCAACAGTTGGGTTTGTTGTGTGGCAAACGTCAACATCTGCTGAAGTCGTCTCGACGCCCCAATATGAATTACTCATCTCCGAAAATTATGGGGATGCGGAGCAAACTGTTTATGCTGTGCAACTTGCCGACAACGGTCAGATTTTAAAACGTGAAACGCTTGTTTCAACTGCCACTGGCGATATTCTCGAAAAGAATAATCGGGATAGCCTGATTTTTGTCAAAAAAGATGGTACATCATGGATGTATGCAAAATCGGCTAATAGACCCTCTGATGCACAAATTGAGACATGGACAACAGCCATTTTATCTCAGGCAAAACCGCTTTCTGGACCCCGTGAGTTCCAGGCCGTTCCCAATACACAAAATAATACAATCTTTGTGATGACAGGTTCAGCGGACAATAATCTGAACATATATTTACTGGATGAGAATGAAATCATCCAACAGTTAACGGATTCAACGCGAATTGTGCCAACCGACACGCTTATCCTATCTTCCAGCGTGGATTTTATTGCATGGCGCCCCGCCCATGCTCAGCAGTTTTTATATCGGATACGGGTGCGTGACGCTGAAGGAAATGACACCAACGAACTCTATTTATATGATTTAAAAACTAGTAGCTCAAGTTCTACACCTTATTTTGGCAAAGATCCTGTATGGTCACCAGATGGCCAAAGTCTAATTGGCGCACGGTTTAACGCTGAGACCGAACTCTATGAGCTATATCAAGAAAATCTGCTAACCGAAACGACAACATATCTCGACAATGGTTGTAATCCGCAGGTTTCGGCAGATGGGTTGTGGTTGGCCTATGATGAACATACATCAAGCCACCATCAAAATTATGTGGATTGCTTTGCTAGCGGTAATGTCAAAATTATGGAACTATCTACGCAAGACGAATATATTCTGACTAAAGATTTGAACGGCTATACGCAAATTCTTGGATGGCAAAAATAAAAGAGGCTGGCCATCTTCTGACCAACCTCTTGTAGATTTCTATTGAGTACGTTTTATTGATAGCGTAGGATATCGGAAACTGTCTTGCGTGCGGCTGAGAATGATGGCCAAATACTGGCCACGGTCGTAATGACAAGAACCGCAACCAGTGCCACAAAGGCACCTTCCCATGAGAAGTTAAAGCCAAAGGTATCTCTAAAGTCGGTAACTGTTAGTAAGGCTAACTGAACCAACATTGCGATAGGTAAGCCGATGAGCCATGAAACAAAGCCAACGATAACCCCTTCAGTTAAGAACTGAATAGCAACCGTCCACGAATCAGCTCCAATTGAGCGCATCACACCAATTTCTTTTTGGCGTTCAAACACACTCATAGATAATGACGTGAGCAGACCCAAAGCACCTACCAACGCAATAAGCACCACTGCACCGGAGAGAATTGCCCGAATCCAGAAAATGGCTTCGTTAAATTGATTTTCGAACTCAACGAAATTGATGACTTGCACTGTTAAACCACGGTCTAACAAACTTTCTTCAATTTGAACGACAATTTCATCAATCTCTTCTGCTGTCGGATCGTCCAGTGTGGTGGTCATAAAGTAGAGTTGGGGAAGGGGTTCACCTTCTAAACCTTCCAAGTCTGCTAAATTACGCCAGAATACACCTATTAGATCTTCAGGAATGAAGGGGGCACCTTGTTCGGCGGCGGCGTCGATAAATTCCTGCGGAATTTGGAAAATACCACTAATCACAAAATCCTGTGTACCTTCGCCTTGCAGAGCCGCTAATTGAATCGTATCCCCTACAGAATAGCCACCTTTTTCAGCCAACGCTTCCGTAATGATTACGGTAGGTTCAGCAGTTGTGAACGGACCACCATCAACATATTCCATACGATCGGCGAAACTTACCGTTAAGCCCATCGCGGGTACGGGGGTTGAGTCGCCATTCACATTAACCGCAGTGAAGTATTCACGATCTGGAGCTGGTATACCATCGACAAAACCAGCTTGTGACGACAAGAAACGCCAGTTCATAAATACGAGATCAATGGGATAATCTGTGATACCCACAATGATTGCATCCGCCGGGCCGCCGGAGAATTTCATTTGGACCGTATCGCCAACACCTGCGTTTAGGCCATCCGCGAGCGAACGGGTTATAACAATTCCATTTTCCGGAGAATCGAGCGTTAATGTATCGCCTTCCTCAACCGTAAAATTAAATGCTGGGTTGTCCGTACCAATTTCATAACCGTATCCCAGAATACCGGGAGGGCCACCTGCACTCACTTCTGGATCATAGCCCACAAATTCCATTTGGAGTCCACCTGCGGATTCAACCGAGGTGATGAGATTGTTATCTTCAGTTTGGAACTCGTCGGCAATATATAGTTCCAATTCTTCAGGATCGCGTAATTCAGTGAAAGCTACCCCGATTTCGATATTAAACAAATCAAGGAATGAGCCAAAGCCTTGTTCAATTGAGTCAAGTAATCCATAGATACCAACGAAGGAACCCACCGCCACAGCGAGTGTGATACCGGTTAACATCAAGCGAATCGGTTTCAAGCTCACATTGCTAACCCCTTGCCGAACCGTAATTGGGATAGGCAATAAAGCGATTAGCTTAGCGACAGGGGCCATAATCCCCGCACCATACCGATTTGAAATACCGAGATCGGTGATCGCATCCAGTACCTTAACCCGTGTTCCGAAGAAAACAGGGATAATAGATGAGGCAACTGGAATAAAGATGCCAAGGATAATGCCAACGATAACAGCCGGTAAGGAAAATTGGAAACCTTCTAAGACCGTGTTAATTTGGGGAGCCATTGCATGTGAAGCAATACTTCCCAATGGAATCCCTACAATCAGCGCCGGGATAACTCCCAGAATACCATAAGCAAAAGCAATCCCTGCATACATCAAGAAATTGTCTACTTGCGATGCCCCTAAGGTTTTCATAATACCGATTTGCTGTTTTTGTTCGACGACAATTGAGCTAATGACGTTAATCACAAGAAAACCGGATACGAGCAATGCGAGGAATGCCAAGAAGGTCAAGGTTCCGGTAAGTGTCTGGGCACCCGTAATCAATTGATTTTGCGCCGGATCACTTACGGTTGAGAAAACAACCTTATAAGGCGTGTTGTCTGATAGATAGGTTTTGAATGTGTCTTCTTGATCTTGTGCAGTTTCAACACTATCAAAACGGGCACGGTAAGCATTGTAGCCACTGGCCCCGCCTATATACAGCGCATCTTCACTTCTGGCGTAGAAACTGACATCAGGATTGTCTTGAATGGTGCTACTTGCCCCCGCATAAGGGTGAAAGACAATCCCACTAACCGTCCACTCTTCAAATAGACCCACCCGACTCAATGGGTTTGCTTCCATTAAATCAGCGTCTTGGCGCGAGGGACTCAACACACGGATGTAGATTGAATCACCCACATTGAGTTCATAGCGGTCAGCCATGCGCTTTTCAAGAACAATTTCGTCTGCACCTTCAGCCGGATATGATCCTTCCAACAAGCGCATGGGTTCAATGGTTAATCCATCTTCCAGCGGTGTTGAGAAACCATAGACTGAACCTTTAGATAATTCACCATCTTCACTTGTCCGGAATTGGGCACCTTGTAAGGCAAAGACTGCGTCAACTTCAGTAACACCGTCAACTTCAGATAATTCGGCTAAATAGGTAGCGTCATCCGGTGTGTCTCCCTGATTAATGCCTAAGAAGGTCTCCAACATAACCATCTCATCTTGTTGCAGGTCTTCATTGAGCTGATTTGTCAAAACAAAGGTCATCGTACACAGGGCAATAACCCCTGTTACCCCAATAAAAATAGCCAACGAGACTAAAGCCGTTCGCCCCTTCCGTGCAACGACGTCGCGGATAACTTTACGACCGCGAGTTTTGATCATTTTGAACTCCTCTATTGTATGTCTGTGATGTTGCCCCATAACGCTCGAATTTTACCATGATTATGCTAAATCCGAGATACGTTTCCCATCAATTTGTATGAATGTTCACTACCTGTACGCATTCT
>JBNLCD010000330.1:0-6630 GCA_050303635.1 Anaerolineae bacterium | reverse complement strand
TCAATTTGTCCAACCCTATCCTGAAGAAGATGTCAAAACAGCCCTGCTGAATGTCGATGGGGTAACAGATGTTGAAAGTTGGGAGCGAACAGTCGCTGTTCATCAACAATCGGATGGAACTGATGGTCTGCGCTTTACCCTCCATGCTTTGCCCGCCACAACTAATTTTGTCGATTATCCGTTGCTTGAAGGACGTTGGCTTAGCACTGATGATACGAATGCAGTTGTCATTAATCATGAGATGCTTTATGAGCACGATGCCAATATTCATTTAGGTGATACTGTTACGCTTCGTATTGGCGACATTACCCAAGATTGGAAAGTTGTCGGTGTTGTCCAAGAAATTGGGTCACCACGGCGCGGGCTGGGAACGCCTGCCGCCGCTTATGTCAATCTTGATTATTTCCGTAGTTTAGTTGGTACTTCTGACCTCACGAGCTTTGTCCGAGTTAAGACGTCTAAACACGATGAAAGCTCGCTCGATAAAATCTATCCTGAAATCGAATCTCAACTTGAGACGGCAGGTCTACGCGCGACAAGTGTTCAACTGAGCTCAACCCGCAAACATATTCTCAAAGATCATCTCGTTGTTATTCAAGCATTCTTGCTGGTGATGGCCTTTTTGGTCGCGGCAGTAGGAGGATTGGCGTTGGCCTCTACAATTAGCATTAATGTTATGGAGCGCACCCGCGAAATTGGAATCATGCGCGCGATCGGTGCATCAACACGTAGCATACTGCGCATTGTTATTAGTGAAGGTGTTTTTATTGGCCTATTGAGCTGGCTTTTAGCTCTAGCCATTGCTTGGCCATTAAGCATCGTGATCGGCGATTTTGCCGGATATCTGTTTATCCGAAGCGCTTTAGATCATGTTTTCCCACCATTTGGTATGGCCATTTGGTTTGCCCTCGTCATTCTCATTAGTGTTGGTGCAAGTAGTTTCCCCGCATGGAACGCGTCTCGCATCAGCGTCAATCAAGTTCTCGCTTATGAGTAAATCACATCCTTTCATTATCAATCAATAAACGGAGTTTCTATCATGCACAATAATCGTATTATCCGCTTAGCAGTTATTGGTCTTCTGATTGTTGCCACAATGGCTACCTTGCATTTCCTTGGTCCATCATTGCTTGATATCCTGATCGAAATGCACACCTAGAAGTATGGTAGGCCTGTCAGATACAGAATCCCTCTGATAGGTCTACATATCTTCCCGCACATAATCAATGGCAACGACCATTTTTCTATAAGTTAAGGACACTCAATATGAGGAAGAAGTTTATGCTGGTTTTTGTTGTTCTAAGTCTGATTATCCTGATTGGGGTAATTTTCGGTCGCTATGCGTATCTACTTTGGAGCGGAAGTTCTAGTGAGGCAAGTCAAGAAATTACTGCTCCGACCCTGACCGCAAATGGAAATGCAACAGTTTTTCGTATCAGCAAAGATCAATCGGAAGTACGGTTTTTGATTGATATTATCCAAAATGGCGAATTGTATATGACCGAAGTTGGACGTACTCAGGAAATTGCAGGCGATATTTTGATTGATAGCAATAATCTTAAAACCATTCAAATGGGCACCATCCGGGTTAACGCGCGTACTTTGACGGCTAGCAACGAGATGCACACCAATGTTCTGCGCGGCATAATTTTGAAATCAGCGCAAGATCAATACGAGTTTAGTGAATTTGAATCGACAGAGATTCTCAATCTACCTGATACCGTAGAGATGAGCGAAACGTACAATTTTGAGGTGGCAGGCAATTTAACCATTCAAGACACAACCCGCGCAGTTGTTTTCACGGTATCCGCAACGCCAATTTCAGATAATCGGGTAGAAGGTTTAGCTAGGGCTGAAATTGATTGGCAAAAGTGGCAATTAGAGCTTCCACCTGTGCCGGGTTCTTCAAAACTAGGCGAACTAACAACGCTTGAAATTGAGTTTGTCGCAGAGGCCGTTGTTGATGAAGTAGCTAGATAGAAAGTTATTATCCTATCCATTGTTTTGTGTTCATAAAAAAAGAAACCCCTCTGTTTCGAGGGGTGTTTTATCTTCAGAAAATAAGACTAAATATTAGCCATCCAACGCACCTTGAGCATACGCGGCAGGCATTTTACGCTTAAGATACCACGCGGCGGCTTCGGTGCGGTTGGTCACACTTAGTTTCTCAAAAATATTTTTTAGATGGAAGCGGATCGTGTTTTCACTCACGCTTAGTTTTGCGCCAATTTCAGGATTGGTACAGCCTTCAGCCACTAAAGCAAGTACCTCATTTTCTCGACCCGATAGCGATTCAGTTGGTTCAGGTTCTTTGCGGGAACGCATCAATTTTTGAGCGGCACGGGGAAAAACAAGTTGCCCGGCGGCCACTTGACGAATAGCAAAAACGGTTTGCGTGGGGGATTCTGTTTTCAGGGCAAAGCCTTCGGCATCTAAATCTAAGGCCATTTGCAGTGTTTCACCATCACTGAATGCAGTTAATAATAAAACACTGACGGGAACATCGCGGTTGCGAATCTCTTTTAACACACTAAAACCATCAAATGGCATTTGAATATCAAGCACAATAACATCGACTTCATATTCATCTAAAAGTTCTAATAATTCTTGGCCATCCTGTGCCGTTGCTACAATTTCTATATCTTCATGCTGTTCAAGCATACCCTGCAAGCCCTGTAAAACCAGGGCATGATCATCTGCTAAGATCGTACGTATTCTAGTCGACATAAGCCGGTACCCTAATCTGAATTTCTGTGCCTTCACCTACTTTGCTTCGTACTTCAAATTTACCACCGATAAGCTTGATGCGATCACGCATACCCCGCAATCCGATGTGTTCATGTTGTTCCGTGGCCATCGGACCTTCAAGCGGTGGAACCTCAAAGCCTTTGCCCTTATCTTTGACCAGAATACAGACATAGTATTCTTCAGCCCATAAATGTACCCAAATCTCATCAACATCGGCGTGCCGAAACGTGTTCGACAAAGCCTCTTGAAGAATGCGGTACAGTGCGATTTTGACGGGTGGTGCAATACTTTCGGGCAGGTCGCCAATACTCAGATTAATGGTTTGTTCTGACCATTCTTCATGTTGCAAAATTAGACTTCGGATAATGGATTCAAGCGGGCGATTTTGAAATTCAGGTGAGCGGAACGTCCCCAGAAAAAATTTAATTTCATGCAAAGAGTCTTCAATGAGTTGGATAACTTGATTGAGTTGGGGGAGCAGGGTTTCGCTTTCGACAGATTGTTTTTCAATCCGTGCTTGCATACCCATCAAAATTGATAAAACTGCAAACATATTTTGGACTGGTCCATCATGAACATCGAGCACGATGCGGTTGAGCTCTTCTTCATAGACAGACAAAATGCGATGGGGCATAGAGGTCATTACGACACCTCCTGACTAATTTAATTGAACGGTGATTTGATTATTTTCGACCAATTAAACGAAGCTTAATAAAAAGATAACCTATTCACGGTCAGAGTTCAACCTACACATATGAGTAGGTCCAACCTACTCAACTTCGTTCCGTTAACTGTGCGGATAGATGTTTTTGAATGGCGATTTGATTTGTACCATTTATCACAAAGCTGATAAACAAAGGCTTTTGAGCCATCATTTTTATTATTGAGAGGATTTTTTATGCAGGTAGTTGCCAACATCGAAGTCAAAAAAGACCTACCCCCCGTCTATCGCGAAATCTTAACCCCTGAGGCTTTAGATTTTGTGGCAACGCTTCATTTAGCGTTTAATCCGACGCGACTGGTTTTGCTTGAACGTCGAGCTGAACGTCAACAAGCCATTGATAACGGCGAACGTCCTGATTTCTTAACAGAAACAGCAGATATTCGTACAAAAGATTGGCAAGTTTGTTCAACCCCCGACGATTTACAAGATCGCCGTATTGAGATTACGGGGCCCGTTGACCGCAAAATGATGATTAATGCGCTCAACTGTGGAGCCAAAGTATTTATGGCTGATTTAGAAGATGCTTTATCACCATCTTGGGATAATGTGATCCAAGGTCAAATCAACCTCATTGATGCTGTTCGTAAAACGATTCGTCTTGAATCGAATGGCAAAACTTATGAACTCAATGAGAATCCGGCAGTTTTGATGGTGCGTCCCCGTGGCTGGCACCTACTCGAAAAAAATGTCCTTATTGATGATCAACCAATTTCCGCTAGTTTATTTGACTTTGGCCTGTATTTTTATCACAACGCCAAAGAATTGCTTGAACGTGGGTCAGGTCCTTATTTCTACCTGCCCAAGTTAGAAAGCCATCTCGAAGCGCGGCTATGGAATGATGTTTTCAACCGAGCCCAAGACTTACTCGACATACCGCGCGGCACCATTCGTGCCACAGTTTTAATTGAGACTATCCTAGCCGCGTATGAGATGGAGGAAATTTTATATGAATTGCGTGAACATTCGGCTGGCTTAAATGCCGGACGTTGGGATTATATCTTCAGCGTAATTAAGAAGTTTGCTAGCCAAGAAGACTTGATTTTGCCAGATCGTGGCCAAATCACCATGACCGTACCCTTTATGCGGGCTTATACCGAACTGTTGGTCAAAACTTGCCACAAACGTGGTGCCCATGCGATGGGTGGAATGGCGGCTTTCATTCCCAATCGTCGTGAACCTGAAGTTACGAAGAATGCGCTTGAAAAAGTTGCCCAAGACAAGCAACGGGAAGCCGATGATGGTTGTGATGGCACTTGGATTGCCCACCCGGATTTATTGCCAACTGTCGCTGAAATCTTTGATAAGAAATTTGGGGATAATCCCAACCAAAAAGATGTGATGCGGAGTGAAGTCGAAGTTACCGCTGAGGATTTGATCAACACCAATATTGAAGGTGGCAAGATTACGGAAGGCGGTATTCGCACCAATATATCTGTGGCACTGCAATATATCGGAGCATGGTTGCTCGGTAGTGGGGCTGTCGCCATTAACAACCTGATGGAAGATACAGCGACTGCTGAAATTTCACGAGCCCAATTGTGGCAATGGCTTCATAACAATGCCAAATTAGATGATGGTCGCCCCTTTACCGCTGAACTCTACGCCACTATTAAGGCTGAAGAACTCGGCAAATTGGGTGATGAATACACACTCGCGGGTGAACTATTAGATGAATTGGTCACCAGTCCTGAATTTATTGACTTCCTGACCTTAATCGCTTACCCGCATTTAGACTAAGTCGTTTGCATCGTGGAGATATGGGTAGGGAGGGTTTTCTCTCCTTACTCAACAAATTTTAAGAATTATTTTTACAAACCAACACACACCAGCATTTTTTAAGGAGACACCAGCATGACTATTTATGATCTACAAAAGCAGTGGGATACAGACCAGCGTTGGACGAACATCAAGCGCAATTACACCGCCGAAGATGTCCTCAATTTGCGGACTAGTCTTAAGATCGAACATTCTTTGGCTCGTCAAGGTGCGGAACGTTTGTGGGATCTGATGAATACCGAAGATTTCGTCAATACTTTTGGCGCATTGACCGGAAATCAAGCAGTTCAAATGATTCGGGCAGGTTTGCAAGCAATTTACGTCAGTGGATGGCAAACAGCGGCTGATGCAAATTTGTCTAGCCAAACTTATCCTGACCAAAGTTTGTACCCCTCCAACAGTGTACCGGGCGTAGTGAAGCGGATTAACAATGCACTGATGCGGGCTGATCAAATTGCTCGGACCAGTGGTGAAGAAGATGTTCATTGGTATGCGCCGATTGTGGCCGATGCTGAAGCTGGTTTCGGTGGCCCCTTGCACGCTTTTGAATTAACCAAGTCAATGATTGAAGCAGGTGTTGCTGGTGTTCACTTTGAAGATCAATTGGCCTCCGAAAAGAAATGTGGCCATATGGGTGGCAAGGTGCTGGTGCCAACCTCCCAATTTGTCCGGACCCTGAATGCGGCCCGTTTGGCGGCAGATGTGATGGATGTACCGACGGTTTTGATTGCGCGGACTGATGCGGAAAGCGCGACCTTAATTACCAGTGATATTGACGAATACGATCATGCTTTCATCAGTGGGGAACGCACGCCGGAAGGGTACTTCTATGTGAAGCCGGGTTTGGAATCCGCAATTGCGCGTGGTTTGGCCTATGCGCCGTATGCTGATTTGGTCTGGTGCGAAACAAAGACGCCCGACTTGGAAGAAGCTAAGATTTTCGCGGAAGCGATTCATGCACAATTCCCTGGCAAGATGTTGGCTTATAATTGCTCACCATCCTTTAACTGGCAACGCCATTTAGATGACGACACCATTGCTAAATTCCAACGTGAACTTGGCGCAATGGGCTACAAATTCCAATTCATCACCTTGGCTGGCTGGCACACGCTCAATTACTACACCTATGAATTGGCGCGCGGCTATGCTTCCGAACAAATGTCAGCCTATGTCAAATTGCAAGAAGCTGAATTCGCCGCCGCTGAACATGGTTATACGGCTGTGAAGCACCAACAAGAAGTTGGCGCAGGCTATTTTGATAATGTGATGATGTCACTTACGCAAGGACAGGCTTCCACCGCGGCTTTGGTAGGTTCGACGGAAGCTGAACAGTTCTAAGAAGGTTTGCAGACCTCCTACAATTCCTATTACTTATTTCATTC
>JBNLCD010000329.1:0-6638 GCA_050303635.1 Anaerolineae bacterium | reverse complement strand
CGGTCATTTTTAGAAACGTCGGGCACCACCACCGGACGATGTTCTTCAGCCACCGTACTAACGATGCCTTGACCAACTGGGAGGGTAATCATCCCCTCAGGAAAGCTGATTTCAATATCGTTCCCAGTTTCATCCCGATGCGCCACAATTTGCGCGACAAATTCTTGCGGTTCCTTATCGAAGAAGAACACCACGGTTGCGTTTGCACCTGTTTCATCAATGAGAATACGGGACACACTTTCGAGCGCGGTCAGAATTTCTGTTTCTGCCGCCGCTGTTGTGGTTACATCAAAGAGGAAGCGCATGTCATCGGCCCGTTGTTGCGCATAATCGAAGAGCCGCGCATTTTGGATAGCAACCGAGAGTTGGTCAACCAACGGCGTGAGGGCTTGAATATCGTCATTGTCGAAGGCTTGCGGGCGATTGGACTGGACGTCGAGCGCGCCCACGATTTCGCCTTCCACAAAGAGCGGAAGCGCCATTTCCGAACGCGTTTCGGGTAGATAGGGGTTCGGACGGTGGACTACATCGGGATCGCTTGTATCGAGCGCAATCACAGGTTCACCAACGGAAGTGACCCGCCCAATAACGGAGTCAGAACCAACCGCCAAACGGTGCTTAATGGCCAGCAATTGACGCCCCGCTTCACCGCTGGAAGCGCGTACATAAGCAAAGCCATCGAGCTTATCAACCATAAAGATTTGGACATGGTTGTAATTAAAGGCGTCGTAAATAAGATCAACAACGCGGGGGAAGAGTTGTTCGAGATCAAGAATTGAGGTTACCGCTCGACTTACCTCAGCCGATGTAGCCAATTGCCGCGCGCGGAACTCTGCTTGTTGATACAATTGCTTGTTTTCGAGATGGACAGCGGCTTGGTCAGCCAGCGCCTTATAGATACGCATTTCTCGTGGCTCATGCACACGCGGTTCGGATGCGCCAAAGACCACGCACCCCAGAATACCGGTTGAGGTTAACAACGGCACAATCACGCCGGAGTAAATGCCAAAGGCTTCATACCCCATGCGAATGGTCATATTGCGCGCTTCATCAGGATCGAAGACTTCAGTCGTAACATCATCGAAAGCTATAATTTCCGGTGTGGCAATATGATCCCAAATCGGGAATTGATCGCGTGAGAAGTAGAGCCCCTTAATGGTTGAGACTTCTTCAACACCCCATGTTGAGGAGATTTCAAGCACCGCACCGGGTTCTTCCCAGGTCCGTGACATCAAGGTGATGAGCATCGTCTTATCAATTTGGGCGGAAGCCGCATAATCAATAAACGCTTCCACAATTTCTTCGCGCGTTTCCGAGTTTACAATCGTTTGCGCGGCTTGATAGAGGACCCCGGTTTCTTCCAGTGATTCTTGCGTTTGTTCAAGGAGCATGTCGTTTTCAACCACATAGCCCGTCGCATCACCCAGGGTGGTAATCAATTGGCGTTCATCTGCCGAGAAGAAGCGAGTTCGCAAGAAACCCATCCCAATCCGGCCAATACTCCGACCACCAACCCGCAGTGGTACAGATACAATGGACAGATACGGTGTGTCTAATTGGTGCAGAGCATTGTGCAAATCATTGCTACCAATTTCGTTGCGGAAGTTTTCAATATAGAACTCTTCGCGGGAGAACAGATCGAAACCAGCCATGGGTTCACCGCTATCCGGATGGACGGGTAAGCTTGGGACTGAGGTTAACGATTGTTCCTTGGCCCACCGCAATTTGAAGTCCATAAATTCGGTATCTTCAGTACTCCGTTGGACCATCAAATCGAGACGATCGGGGTCGAAATTGAGCAATTCTTCGCGCGCAATTTCAACAACGTCAATAATACCTTGGGCTTCAGCGATACGCCGTGAACTTTGATACAGACTTGCCACGGACTGCAGAGCGCGTTCCGTATTTTCATAGAGCCGGATACCATCGAGTGACACCGCGACTTGGTCAGCCAAACTGCTGAGATAGCGCCGATCTTCTAGTGAGAATTGACGCGGTTGGCGATAGGCTAAAATCAGCCAGCCCAGAAGCTGAGTACGGGCGACCAACGGAATGACACCAATGGCGTGAATGCCAGCTTGAAGTGAGGCCGAACCCCATTCGGGATCAACATCAGGTTGCGAGATATTTTCCATGTCCCCGATAAAGGTCAAATTGGGGCTGGTTAACAATTCCATGGGCAACGGAATATCTGTTACCAACGGATTATCCAGTTCAATCGCAGGTTCACTCGCCACTACACTGGGCGGTAAGTCAGTGAAATCATCGGTTGTTTGGGCAATCAGGTAAATTTCATCAACCTGATAACTCTTGAGTTGATTAAGCACAACCGGGGCTAAGACATCCATTGAGGATGCCCCCAAAATCTTCCGGCTTGCTTCGTAAAGAACGGTTGTTTCGCTCAAACTGGCTTGGAGTGCCTTTTCCAGTTCGCGGAGTTCTGTAATTTCTTGGAAAATGGCGACAACCGATTCTAATTCGCCGGATGCATTTTGAATGGGATTCGCACTCAACAGAAGATCCATCCGCATACCATAGGGAGTTTCCACTGAAATATTTTCAGCAACCGACATATTCTCATCGAAAACCAATTTCAGCGGGAAATCTTCAGTCGTGTAGGAAATGTCAGAGTCTGTGTGATAAATGGTATAGGTTTCTTTTGCGAAGAAGCCATCGCGAATGCCTTCACCAAGCATTTCAATTACTTGATAGTTCGTCAGCAAGACTTGTCCGGTTTGGTCAAGGAGCATGACGCCAGCGGGCATTGTTTCAACCGTATTTTGCAGGGTTTGTTGTTGACGTTGCAGGCCTTCGAACAAACGTTGATTTTCAGCCGCAATACTCAACTGACTAGCAATAGTATTGGCAAGCTGAATATCATCCGAGTCAAGGTCTTTATCGTCCGGGTTACGGCCAATGAGCAAGGCCCCCAGGACATCGCCACCAATTTGCACAGGTACAGCCAAATGTTTCCCGAAATAATCAATTTCAGGTTGCGAAATTGTGCCTAATAGCGGATGTTCTTCATGAACATCGTTCACCAAGACCACTTCCCGTAACTCGATTGCTTTCGACAGCGAATTGGTCGCGACACTGATATCCAGAACATCAAAATTAAATTGTTCGGTTTGTTCATTCGGCGAGAAACTGACCACTTTATGCAGTTCGTTGCTGTTTTCGAGCAAACCAAACCACCAGCGGTTGAAATTCCCCGGATCAGATACGGTGCGGAATAAACGGTTGGCGCTGGTTTCGAAGTCGCCCCCGATTTGGTTGGCCAATTGAGAGGCTTCCGCGAGCGCCAGTGAACGACGAGCTTCGTTTTGAACTTCTTCAAGGAGCCGTTGGTTGTCCACCGCAATCGCTAACTGATCACCC
Source organism: Anaerolineae bacterium (assembly GCA_050303635.1). Classification (GTDB taxonomy): domain Bacteria; phylum Chloroflexota; class Anaerolineae; order Aggregatilineales; family J027; genus JAKEEQ01. The sequence goes on along the minus strand of JBNLCD010000329.1, from coordinate 3,260 downwards.
ACCGCAATCGCAAAGTTTTGGAAGGAGTTATCAAAAGCATAGGGTTGTGAGCTCGCACACACCATCAAACCGAACCATTTCACACCCGTCGTGAGCGGAATAGCGAGTAAGCTGTGGGCACTCAATTGTTGTTGCAACCAGATTAACGCTTCATAATTCTGATTATCAGGTTTCAAGCCAACCGGCGTTTCAAAACCAATACTTTCGCGCGGTGCATCTTGATAAAATTCGGTCAAGCCTTTTTCTAACAAGCCAATTGCACTGCCATTATCCCACGGCAAGGGCACCGGGAAACGTGTCCATTGATGGCTCACCCGCAACGTATTGGCGCGTGGTGACGGAATGGGTTCCGGCGTTAGCACAGACACATATTCGAGCGTTTCCTGATACATCAGTTGCTCAACGATAATGGCATAAATCGCGGGTAAGTCGAGATCCGCCGCCGAACTAATGCGCCGTGAGGTTTCATACAGACGCCGTGATTCAGAAAGCGTGAGTTGTGTTTCTTCAAATAACCGCGCATTATCCAAGGCCAATGAAATACGGTTGGCAACTTCTTGAATAAGGGCTTGTTCTTCCTCGCTCAGATCGGGCTTGGTGGTTTCAATCGCCCCGACCGAAATCCCCCGAATAGCCAAGGGGATGGAGTGACGCGGCTCGTCGCTGGCCTCATCATCAACAGCGGGTCGTACCGGAATAGTCTCATTGGCTTCAATCACACGCATCAGGTCATAGCGATAAACGGCTTGCGTGTCTTGTTGTTTACGCTTGGAGAAATCTTGCCATGCTTGTTCCGTGAGGCGCGCATTCAAGTCGGCAATTTCGTTAATACGTTCTTCAGATTCAGCCAGAAGCCGCGCATTGTTAATCGCGATGGATAACTGGTCAGCCAACACTTGGAACACTTCAATATCGCGCGGGCTAAATGCGTCCGGCCGTTTACTTTGAATATCCAACGCCCCAATAACATCTTCTTCAAATTTAAGGGGCAAAGCCATTTCAGCCCGTGTTTCCGGAAGTTCAACATTGGGTCGCCACGGCACATCGGTGGATAACGTGTCACCTGCGATAACCGTCACCCCAATTGAGGTTACCCGCCCAATAACAGATTGCGAACCAACGGCCAAACGGTGATTTTTAGCCAGCAAACGTTGACCGGGGTCACCCGTACTCGCAACCAGTACGGCATATTCTTGCACATCATCAATCAGGAAAACTTGGGCATGATAGAAACTGAAGCGTTCCACAATCCGGTTAATCGCCCGATTGAGAATAATATTCACATCGCGCAGACCCGCCACCTCTCGACTGATTTCAGCCGTAATATCAAGGTCACGGACACGTTCCTGTGCGCTGGTTTCTAGTTCAACAATCAGATTTTGAACATAATCTACGCTTTGATTAAATTCCGTCGCCAGAGTACCTAATTCATTCTCACCTAAATCGGGCAACCGCACGGACAAATCGCCCACACTCGCTTGATGAATTCCTTCACGCACCATCCCAAACCGCGACCGGAGGCCGTTGGTCTGGAAACTAATCAGAACCAGCGTCAAAATGACAAAAAGCGTGGCAACCAGCACAACTGGAATAATCGTGAGAATTACATCACTTTGGACCGAGGTCGCATCGCGCCCTAAAACAAGCGTCCATTGTGGCGGGTTACTTAAGCCCGTGACGTTGTCGAGTGGCAGATAGAATTGGGAAACGGCTAAATAATCTTGGCCATTTGCGTTGAGTACATCCCCATCAAGACGACGGTTGCCTAAAACAAGTTGAGCTTCATCCGACGACAACGAGTCGCCGACCGCAAGCCAATCAGCATCAGCATCATGCGCCAAATAGTTGCCTTGATCATCAACCAAGTATAAAAAGCCATCATTCGCGAGGTCATAATTCCCAACGGCTTCCACTATTGAGCTTAAATCCAATTGGATGGTTAAATAGCCAATCACGCGAAGATTCGACGAGGTGATGGGCGTAATCAGCCAAACCACCGGATAACTGTGATCCGCATCTTGTTGATAGGATTGCACCGGTGAGAGCCACACATCACTCGCACGCAGACTGCTTCGGGCTTGCCAATAATCAGTGCCAGCGACATTATCCAAATCAGGCACGTCTACATTTTCGAGGCTGAAGTTACCATTGATACCTTCGGTCCGTTGCATCCGCAGAATTTCTTGCCCGGTTAAATCAACAAAGGACACCGAAACATAAGTCTGCATATGACTGCGAATATAGGTATTCATGATGGTACCGAGCGGCGCTAAGATTTCACGACCACGGGTCAGCGCTTCGGTTTCATTACGTTCAATTTCAGCTTCATATAAATCAAGACGATCTTCAGAGTCTAAGGTATCCGTTAAGAAGTCTAGATCGTTAGCAACATTCCCAAATGAGGCATTCATCTCCGTAACAACACCTTCGGAGTCATGCTCTAGATCATCCGCCGCTTGTTGGCGAATATCCGAATCTGTTACTATCGCGATATAGACAACTAACACAATAATCCCTACGACCAATGGAACAATTGCGAGCCAGAGGTGGCGAGAAAGGGTTAAACTTCCTAGCCAACCACTGACTTGTCTCTTTTCACGCCTAATTTTTCTTTGTTGCATGGGTACAACCTCTTTATATTAGGGATTTTACTCTTCAGTAAGCTTATCTAAGTTTAGGCGAATAATGGTGTCACCCGTACCAAGGGCTTGCCCCAATTCACGCACCGCTGTTTGCAAAATTTGGTGGATATCGTTTTGGGCAACAATTTTCTGTGAAATTTCATTCACTTTCCGTTCCCGCGCAATTAAGCGTTGGCTACGGTCAAATAGTCGTGCATTGTCAACCGCCAGCGCCAAGCGTCCCACCAACTCATTCGCGGTCTGCACAACCTGACTATTATACTGATCGGCTTGAACTGTCCATTCAACTGCGCCGAGAACTTCATCACGGAGCAGAACCGGTAAAGCAAAATGAACCAATTCGCCATCTTCTTCAACCGCTAACATCCGATTTTTGATGGCGCGATCTTGCAGTGGTGTTTGATCCGCTTGACCCGGTAAATCCCCGGCAATACCGACCACAGCTTGCATTTCGTCGGATGAAACGGGTGTAATGGCAGATCGGGCTACTTGACCCGGTGCACCGGTAATCGCAACAATAACCAGCGCCAATTCATTCGCCAACGCCGCAAACAGTTCAATATCTTCATCCGTAAAAGCGCCGGGCGTAAAACTATGGATTTCCAGCACTGCAAGGAC
>JBNLCD010000328.1:0-6641 GCA_050303635.1 Anaerolineae bacterium | reverse complement strand
CGTCTTCCATCCGCAGTTGCCCTGATAAAATCGCGTGCGCTTTGTGTTGTAGTAAGTCAGGAATTTCTGCATTTTCGTAAACAACGCGTAGACGAGTAGCATCGGGATTATGGATGGTTTCATCCAAAACAGCGCTTAACCCACCACGTTCCTTGATTTCATCATTATCCCGTGGAATATTGGCAACCCAGAAGGTTAATGATTGGGAATCTTGGTTAAATTGATAGGCTTGGAATTCGTCAGTCGTACAATCCATTTCGTAGTAACCATCAACCACGCCGGTAATCTTGACGTCCTTGCCTATATTATTTTCAGAATCAGCTAGCAATTCATCGACGGTCATATATTCGCGACCCATCAGGCCTTGATAAATCAAAACACCAACGATGGCGAACAAGACAAAAGCGGCGGCTAGATAGAAAACCCGCTGAGATTTCTTCGGTTTGGTAAATTCTTCTAACTCAGAATTCTTTTCCCAGCTTACTTCGCTCATAAATTATCCTTATGTACCTTGAGGTTTATCCTTAACTGTTCATCCTGCAAGTTTATACATAGTATGGTACTTCACAGGATGATTCTGCAATCTGTCAAACATCACTGGTTTCAGTGACAATTTACCAAAAATATAATAACTATTCAAAAAATTAAGCTTAGAAGAAACTAATATACTCATAATTCTAGCTTAATTCCTAAAGAATCTAATCTATAAGTATCCTACATGCTCACCTAAGTATAACTCTATAATACACAACAGGGGCCAAGATCATATCCCGCCCCTGTTTTCTCATCTCTAATTAATCATCTGGTAATTTAGTCGACAGATGCTAAGCCTCGACGGCTAGCCATATACGCGCCACCAACTGCCAGAACAGCGCCCAACCCAATCACAATAATCAGAATATTAACACCTTGCGGACCTTCTTCTTCCTCTTCAACTTCAATCGTGTTGAGATAGGCGTCTAGATTTACAAGATCCACTTCGATCAGATAGCCACCATTTTCTTCAGCAAAAGCTGGAATATTTCCATGATTATCACCAGTCGCGGCAACATGGATACTACCTTCACTGATTTCAAAAGCAGGGAAGTTCTCAGCGCCTTCAATCCCTTGCGCGTCACGACCATGACAAGCATAACAAGATTCGGCGTAAATAATTGCGCCAACGGCGGGATCGCCTTCGCCTTCATATTCTTTGGTGCCGGGTGCCAAATTGGGTTCAGGTAAATGAGGCGTTTCGAGCGCTTCATCGTTCCATGTACTCATGTAAGCCACCAATAAGGCAATATCAGTCTCTGCTAGAGGGCCATCTGCCGCTGTACCAAAGCCGGGCATCGCAATATTGTCGTCCTCATCGGAATCATAACCTTCAGCAATACGGCGACTGACAACTTCTGGATCATAATCGCGAATATTGACAAAAGCTGGTTCAGACCCCCGGGCCTCACCCGTTGGGCCGTGACAGGCATTACAATATTGGGCATATAAAACGGAACCTTCTAAGGCCATTGTGGCAGTATCTTCTTCACCTTCGCCGCCATCTTGGGCAAAGCTCCGTGAAACTTCATTAAAGCCTAAAGAAAAAACAACAAATCCAAGTGCAATGATACATAAAGCAAGCGTGGCACGTTTCGTCAAAATTGACCTCCACTGGTAAAGGCAGTGCATTTGTCCTATATTTCACATCTAAGTCTTCTTATTATAACGTGCTCTGCCGCAAATGGGAGGTTGACTTGAAGGGAATTCTTGAATAAGTCAAGTTCATAAGATCTGTTTTCTTCTTAAAACAAAAAATGCCCGACAATTAGCCGGACATTTTATTTCGTCAGTCGTCATTAACTAACGACTAGTTTTAATCGTTGTTGGAGGGAATTGAATGGAGAAGTGCTAAAAATTCATCCCATTCATCTTGGTAGAAATGCAACGTGATATTAAAAACTTCAACGTGATAGACGGTTTCCCCTTCTTCATCTTGAGTGGAAAAGACCATGTAGTTTTCAGTTTCGGAAAGGGGTTCAAGATTAAAATCGTTGTCCATCGTGTTCTAGGATTCTCCTTCTGCTTGTTTAGATTTTGCTAAAGCCGCTAAGACATCTAAGAGTGCTAATAAACTCGCGCCGCTGTGCGCCTGCTCATCTAAGCTAGCCACCACATAACGACGGTCTATGAGATTCTTTTGAAAATCTGCTTGATTTGTCACGGCTTCAACTTCAGTTTGCAACGTGTGAATACGTTCTAAATCCCACGCTCGTCCTATTTTAGTCCAATAAATTCTAAAACTGAAGTCTACTTTTGCTTCAGTCATTTTCTCATGTTTGGGTCGGCCTTCATCAGCTTGATTACCAAACAATTGACGTAAGATGTTCATGCATTCTAAACCTTGGCTAAGTGGACGATATAGATCCACTCTAACAGATTCTGCGGATGAGTAGAACCTGATTTTTTGTTAGGCATCAAGTAAAATATATCTCGATAGTTATTTACCTATAGGATTGATGTATGCATCACCCCACCCCCAATTGGTCTATTCAAGAATTAGTGCGCGGTCTCAATAATCATGATCCGGCGTTACGCTATGCATGTGCTGAAGAACTCGCTGAACGTGGTATGGATGCACGCCAAGCGTTGCCATCCTTATTACAAGCTTTACGAGATGATGATCCACTGGTCGTTGAGATGGCCGCCCATGCATTGGGAAATATGCAAGCAGTTGCTATTCTAGCAATTCCGGCGCTAGTCCGTGTTTTGCGTAGCGAGGAGCCGGCGGTTCAAATCGCGGCGGGTGAGGCATTAGTCAAGATGGGACGCCCCGCCGTGCCAGCACTCATTCCACTGATTAATGATCCTGAATCTGGTGTTCAACTAATTGCTATTCAGTGTCTCGGTGACTTAGGTCGCCGCTCCAAAGAAGCTGTAAAATATCTTAAAACTCATCAGCAGACCACTAATCCACGGATTAAACGGGCCGTGCGTCAGACCCTTGCATCAATTGGTACGCCTGAAGCCCTCCATGCGCTGGCTGAGATGGATTAAATTTATGTCTAAAAGATAGTATTCCGTTTGAAAATATAGAAAATTCGTTCTAGTGTATGATACGTTGTGCAAATTTAAGTATAATAAGTCTATAACCAAAATAATCTGAAATAATTAGTTGCCGTCGTGGCGACTCTGAACTTGGCCAAATAACCCAGAGGTGTTCCGGTGAACTCAGCCCAAGATTTTATGAACCTGTTTTTAGATGAGACAGGTGAATTTCTATACTTTATTGCTATTTTCGTCATGTATCAGGCTGGCTTGTTAATGGCTATTGGACAACGGACCCGCTCCAAGCAAGAAGTTGCCGCAAGCCGTTATTCTGCCGCTTTGTTGGTGGTTATACTGGCCTGGTTAGCAATGATGGCTGGTGCTCTTTATGATATTGCGCAAAGTGATACACCAACCCTTCTGCCTCCTTTGGAGCGCGCCGCTAATCTTACCATTTTAACGGCGCTGATGTGGGCGTTTTTGCAAGCCGAAGCTCATGATGGAGCCGATATGCGCTTGATGAATCGTTTCGCACAGGGTATGGGCATGTTGATACTTGGCTTTTTGGCGTTGAGCATCATGACGTGGGACACCAGCGACGATTTTAATCAAATTCCGGTTGGTGATTGGTGGCTGATAGCACCAATTCTAGTTGGCCTAATGGCTATTCTCTTTTTAGCAAGTCGCTATTCGTTTGCGGCTGATCTCCCGCTTAAAATGCTCTTTTTCATTGTGGTCGTTGCCGGGCATGGTTATGGTCTATACCAATCCTTTAATGATGAGCTGACCGGAAATGATGTGGGTGTCGTCCGCTGGGTAATGCTCGTTGGTAGTTCGCTCATGGTCATTATTGTCTATCGGATGGTCATGGAGCGTATGCTAAATGTTATTGATGAAGTCGCGACTTATGCCGAAACAGTTTCGCAACCGATTCGAACCATCCAAGTTCAACCAGCCCCGAATGAAGTCACCTCCCTGAGCGAAAAAGTGCAGGGGCAAACGGCAGGTACTTCGGCCTTAGGTGGTCGTAATCAATTGATGGAACTACTCAAAGCATTGGGGACGATGCTTAATAATCCAGATACAGACAATCTACCACGTCAAATTGTGATGGCCGTGGCTCAAAGTTTTAAAGCCGATGTCGTGGCTGTTATGGTTAGTGATCAACCGCAATGGGCACAAATCATTGCCGCCTATGACACCATCAACGAAAATCGTGTCGATGGCATGTTAATGCATCTGTCAGATCAAACCTCGTTGGTGCAAGCTCTTCAAACCAACCGATTGCAGACATTGACTATCGAGGATAACCAAAATGAACTCAATGATTTCTATAAGCGCATTGACGTAAATCTCATCGGACCGGCTTATATTCAACCCTTATCCCGCGAAGGTAAAGTTGTTGGGATCTTATTCATTGGCTATCCCTATACACACCTGAAGTTGCGGCAGGATGATATCCGTCTGCTTGAATCGATTGCGCCGATTGCCGCGCGCCTCATGGTGATTACGCGCAATGCCATCCAACAACGGACGGAAGCTGAAGAACGGGCTATTCAAGCCATTGTCGATAATGAAATCGGCGAAATTGCCGCTGAAAATCGGGCCCAAAAAGAAGCATTGCAAGCAAACCTTGAACAAGCGCATATTCAAATTCGCGAACTCAATACAATGGTTCATGCCTTAGAAGAAGATCTTGGCAAAGAACGCGATCGTATCGAAGACCTCATCAAACATGAGGGTGATGACGCCATGAGCGTCACTCAGCGCATGAATGTTTTGTCGCTGGAACGCGAACAATTGCGGAGTGAGCGTGAAAATCTAACCAATGCGCTGATTGAAGCCAAGGCCTCGTTGAACAGTATCACTGCTGAAGACGACATGCAGGTTTATCAAGGTATGATGGAAGACCTACAACAACAATACCAAGATTTGCAGGCCGAAAAACAGCGGCTCGAAAAACAATTGTCGACGATTCGTTCGGCAACGGATACATCCCAAGCCAGCACGAAGCTCAATGAAATTGTTGAAACGCTCAACGAAGAAAAAGCTGAGATTGAAGCCGAACGTGATTTGCTGGTCAGTCAACTTCAACAAACGCGTACGCAACTCGAAGCACTTGGTATTGAAGGCGGCATTATGGGCTTGGCACGTCAACTCGCCCAATTAACCGAAGATCGCCTCTATTATAAGGCGTTGGCTGAACGAGCCACTCAAGAAAGAGAAGCGCTTGTTAATGAACGGCGTAATCTTGAAGAAAATATTAGCGCTGAAACCCAACGCTCCAGTCGGATTCAAGCGCTTGAGCAACAATTAGCCCGTTTAGTTCAAGATCGCGAGGCGCTGATTAAGAGTCGGGACAGTCTCAAAATTGAGCGTGAAGCGTTTTTGTCTGAACGAGATACATGGCGCGGTGATCGAGCGCGTATGATTGCCCATAATGATTCACTCAAAATGGAACTCGATGAAACGTTAGATTTGCTGAAACATGCCAATGAACAACGCCAAGAATTAGCGGCGCGTGTCAATGAACTTGGTACGACATACGATCAATTGCGAGCAAGTCTTACCCGCACGACCAATGAACGGGATGCACTTTTGGCCCGTATTGAAGGTGATCGGGAACGCTTGCGTGAAGTGGGGGCTGAAGGAGTTGGTGCACTCACTAAAATGATTGATGAAATCACCCAAGAGCGTGCTGAACTTGAAGCCAAAGTACTCGATATGCAAAATCAACTGCAAAATCTCAAATGGGAACATATTCAACTGCAAGGTTCGGATCAACCTGTTGCGCCGAACAAACATATGGATGTGGGTACCATTTACGCTCTCGCCCAAGAACTGACCTCGCCTGTCTCCGCGACTTCGCATTATGTCGATGTCATGCTAGGTGAATCGGTGGGTGTTCTGAGCGACTTACAATTGCAGTTTATGAATCGCATCAAAGCCAATGTTGACCGGTTGAATCGTTTGATGGCTGATTTGGTGCAAGCCACAAGTTTGCTCGATAGCGGAACACTTGATCTGGACCCCCAGCCCGTCAACCTCGTGGATATTATCGATGAGACCATCACGGATAGTCGATTCAAGTTCAGTGAAAAGGGTATTATCCTTGATCTCGATTTGCAAGGAGATGCCCTACCCATTGAAGCCGATGCCAACGCTATGAAACAAGTTTTTCGGCATTTAGTGGACAACGCGTATCTTGTCTCACCCAATGATAGCAGTGTACGGGTCAGTGCCCGCTATCATCAAAATGGACTTGAACAAATCATGGTGGAAATTACAGATCATGGGGGCGGGGTTATGCCAGATTTATATGATGTCGTTTTTAGTCGCGTTAACCGCCGCGACAATGCGATTATCGATGGATTGGGCCATAGTGGTGTAGAGTTATCGCTGGTCAAGGGCTTAATCGAAGCGCATAACGGCAAAATCTGGCTCGAAACACAAGAAGGCGTGGGCACTACCTTCAAATTTACCATCCCTACCAGTTACGAAGACTAAAATCTTAGGGCGGATTTCTTGCAAAAATCTGCCCTTTTTCTTTCGAAAACTTAAATTAATTACTCACTACAATCCACGTAAATATCACTTGTAATGACTACTTCATATCGATC
>JBNLCD010000327.1:0-6647 GCA_050303635.1 Anaerolineae bacterium | reverse complement strand
CGGCGGAAGTTGTGGTGGATACGCTCAACGTGCGCTATGCGCCGAATCCTTTGCGCGATGACACCTTAATTGGGCAAATCCATCGGGGGGATATTGTGACAGTCCATACGTATGAAGAGGCACCGCCGTGGTGGGGACGCCGAGATGTTTTGGATTGGGTGTATATTACTCACGACGCCAGCGGTTTAGCAGGCTGGGTTGTCAAAGATTATCTGCTTTTTTCGCGCGCAGATTGGCAAGCGCTTTTGCCTTCAATTGATAGCTTTACGGAACTCAGTCAATTTGTGGCGACAGAGAACTACCCTCTGCCGGCTCAAGCTTATGGCGGCGGCGGGACATCAACGTGGGTACGCGCCGAACCCTATCATGGCGCGCCAATCGTGGGTAAATTGCCACCCGGCGAGGATATCGAAATTCTGGGTTCAGCCAAAATCAACGGTGATATTGTTTATGTCTATGTCAGATTATTAGGAACGGATGTTGAAGGCTGGGCCCATGTTAATTATCTCGATCCCGCAATTTGGGTCTCCACGACGGCCTGGAAAGAAACGCTACCGGTCTTTATTGAGCATGATTATTGGACTGAATATGCTGATTTACCCCATGCCGAAGTTGCCGCGCGTTTTCGCTTAAATGTGCGTACTGAACCCTCACTTGAACAAGGCATCATTCTTGGTGAATTTTATGGTGAGGTGATCGTACATGGCCGTACTAATCATGAGACCGACGGTTGGGCGTATGTTACGGTCATCAGTCCTACTTTTTACGCGGGTCTCAGTGGGTGGGTTTTTGATCCGAATTGGGACGCGCCCTACTTACGCTATGAAGACGGTGTTACACGGGATAGTTTACCGCTTCTCAATCCTTAGCGGTGCTAATTATTAACAGTTTGGGACGCAGAGGTCCGCAATTCAACTCTGTGTCCCATGTTTTTCACAATCATCTTTTGACAACGATTTTGCCAAAATCTCGGAAAATCCCGTACACTGATATTAAAGAACGACATTCAACGAGGCTAATTGATGACCAATATTATTGAGAACATCCCCATTCGCACTGATGAACATGGGCGGATGCGGATTGGCAAAACCCGTGTGTTATTGGATTTAGTCGTGGCTGGATTTTGGCGCGGCGAGAGTCCCGAAACACTGGTTGAGATGTATACCAGTTTGTCGCTCGAAGATGTCTATTTGGTGCTGGGTTATTATTTGCGACATCGTGAGGAAATTGACCAGTATATTGCCGGACAAGAAGCCGAAGCCAAACGTATCGAAGCCCAAGTTAAGGCCGATTTTCCGCCGAAACTAACTCGCGAAATTCTGATGGAACGTCTTGAACGCAAGAAACAAGCTCAGAAAGACCAGAAAGAATGAAGTTTTTAGCAGATGAAAATTTCAATAATTTGATTTTGCGTGGGGTACAACGACGAGTTCCAGAAGCGGAGATAATTCGAGTGCAAGATACCGAGTTATACGAAGCTTCCGACCCTGAACTTCTAGCATGGGCAACTGAGTATGAGTATTTCATTTTGTCACATGATGAAAATACATTGATTGGGTATTTCTACGAACGAATTGCTCAAAATTTGACTGTTTATGGTTTATTCATAGCGCATGAGAAAACACCTGTCGGTGAAATTGTTGATTCACTAGTTGTAATCATTAAGGCGAGTTCTGCTGATGAGTGGGTTGGGCGCATTCATTACTTACCGTTTTGAGATATGACTTAGACTAACTTCCCACGAGCTTTCAGTTTTAATCGGCTCATAAAGCGATTCATACGTAGAAATTCGTCAAGTTCAGCTTGTTCCTTTGCTTCAAGATTACCAGCACGATTCTTGCTTAGTAGAGCACTGAGACGCTCTTGCAGAGTTACAGGCGGCTGAAAATTGATGATTTGTTCAGGGGTTGGCGTTGAGGCTAGAAATTCTAGAATTTCATCAAATAAAGTTTCCGTTGGTGTCAAATCCATAATGAATCTCCTCACGTACTAGATACCATAAGTATATATCAAAGGTTGTTGTTCAAACTAATAGTTTCTGTAAAATTAAAGTAAATATACCTAATGAGTTTTGAGAAACTTTGCATGATTGAACCATCTATCAAACCTAAAGTTTTTGTTATCTATTGCACTAGTCATAGTTATTATCTTGCGGTTGCTATTTCCAAGAATCTGTTGACACGTGGTTATCCAGTGACTATGGACAATGCTGGAGATGTAGCCGTGGATGTAAGGTCAATTTTCACTCAAGAACTAACTGTATGTGATTTTTGCATACTGATTCTCACATCCGGAACCGCTGATGGTTGCTTGGCTTATTTCAAAAGTATCCTAGACGTAACGCAGGAATATGGCTCGACTGTCATCCCTGTTTTGGCTTATGGTTTTGAGCCAATAGATTATCAGAAGCTTATTGAGCAATCTGATTATGCTCGATTAGAGGGTGTCAAGCCACATAAACTATCCTTAGATAATTTTGAACAATCAATTGAGCTTTTGTGTAATGATTTTCTTGTACCTTCTGCAATTTCATTGCGCGAAATTGCAGATTCCACACATAAACAAATCATAAATGAACACCGTAATTATCTCGAAAAACTATCTAAACCGACCCAAAATGAAATGTTGAGTGAGGCTTTCTTTGGATATGGGTTGCTTGCCTTCAAACAAGAAAACTATGATGAAGCAGTCGAAGCCTTCAATAAGGCTATTCGGCTTAATAATCGAAATGCAATGGCGTATTACTATCGAGGTTCTGCATTAATGCATTTAATCGATTATCCCAATGCATTGGCAGACTTAAGTCAGGCTATCAAGATGAATCCATCACTTTCATCAGCCTACTATAATCGAGCAGCTTTATATAATGCTCGCGGAGACTTAAAACTAGCATTAGATGATCTGAATAAATCTATTGAATTGCATCCGCAAAAGTCCTTGGCATTTAAATTAAGGGCATCTATACGTTATAAAATTGATGATATTCGCGGTGCAATCACTGATTATCAAGAATATCTCCGGTTGAATACAGATAGAAATAGCGCAGAATGGCAAGAAGCAGAACAAGTCATCAGAGATTTACAAGAACTTCTCGATTGAGCTGTATTGCCCCGTTTGAACCTTGACTGAGAGCCGCTATTTGCATACAATCTCGGAGTCAACATTTACCAGACAACCAATAGTGAATCTATATGCCTATATTTGAAAACCTGAGCGACCGTTTACAGTCTGTCTTTGACCAGCTTGGCGGCAAAGGCGTGCTAACTGAAGATGATGTGAAAACCGCACTGCGTGAAGTGCGGATTGCGCTGTTAGAAGCAGACGTCAATCTCAGTGTAGCCAAGGATTTTATTAAACGGGTCCGCGAACGGGCTACGGGTGCTGAGGTGCATCGTGCTCTGCGTCCCGCCGAACAAGTGATTAAAATCGTCAACGAAGAGTTGGTCGATACACTCGGCGAACCGGGTCGCTTAGATCTGAGTGGAGCTAGCCCGCGGGTGATTATGTTGGTGGGTTTACAAGGGTCGGGTAAAACGACAACCGGAGCCAAACTTGCGCTCCACCTGCGCCGTGATGGCCGCAAACCATTTCTCATAGCCGCCGATACGTACCGTCCTGCGGCGGTGGATCAATTGGTTACCCTCGCCAAGCAAATCAATATCCCCTACTATGAGGAAGGCATTGCGTCGCCTCCCCCGGAAATCGTGAAACGTGGTCTCGCCGAAGCTAAAAAAGATGGCGCGACAGTCGTAATTATCGATACGGCGGGGCGGTTGCAGATTGATGAAAATTTGATGCAAGAATTGCAAGACATCAAGGCCTATTCTGAACCAGCCGAAATTTTGCTGGTCGCAGATGCCATGACCGGGCAAGAAGCAGTTCGCATCGCCGAAGGGTTCAATGAGCAAGTCGGCATCACCGGGTTAGTTCTAACCAAAGTAGACGGTGACGCACGCGGTGGGGCCGCAATCTCCATGCGTGAAGTCACGGGCGTACCGATCAAGTTTATGGGTACGGGCGAAAAGCTGGATGGCTTTGAAGTCTTCCATCCTGACCGTCTCGCGGGGCGTATTCTGGGCATGGGCGATGTGCTCACGCTGATTGAAGAAGCCGAACAACTCTATGATGAAAAAGAGGCTATGCGTTTACAAAAGCGCATGATGAAAAATGAATTCGACCTCAACGACTTCCTTGATCAGATGCAAAAGATCAAGAAAATGGGCTCGATCGGCAAAATCATGGATATGATTCCGGGTTTCAATAAAGTTCGGTCTCAACTGAATTTTAATGACCAAGAAGCGCAGGATCGTATGAAGATGGTTGAGGCCATCATTCAATCCATGACGGATAAAGAACGGCGGAATCCCAAGTTGCTCAATGCCAGTCGCAAGCGGCGTATTGCCGCCGGGAGTGGCACCTCGGTCCAAGAGGTGAATCAACTTGTCAAGCAATTCCGTGATATGAAAAAACTAATGAAACAACTCAGCAAGGGCAAAATGCCCAATCTGCCGGGCGGGATGATGCCCCCCGGTCTAAACTAATTACTCAAGGAGCATAGCACACCACATGGTTCGCATTCGTTTACGCCGTATTGGCTCAAAGAAACAACCGTCATACCGTATTGTCATCACCGACAAGCGCAACGCGCGGGATAGCCGCTATATTGAATCCATCGGCTTCTACAATCCCCGTACGCGTCCGCACACTGTTGAATTGCAAGAAGATCGCGCCCTTTACTGGTTGAGCGTTGGTGCCCAACCCAGTGAATCCGCTGGTCAATTGCTCAAGGAAAAAGGTACTTTGGCTCGTTTTGCTCGTTTCCGTGCGGGTGAAGACCTGGAAGCACTCGTGGCTGAAGCTGTCGCCGCTGAAGAAGCCGCTGATCCTATCAGCCCGAAGACAACTTATGACGCCCCCGTTGGTAAACAACCAGCTCCGGTCGCCGAAGTTGTGGCTGAAGTAGAAGTTGAAGCTGAAGACGAAGAGGCTGAAGCAGAAGAAGCCTAAATCCTGCGACGGTCTAGCGGTATAATAAGCTTGCAATAGAAAGGAACCGTCAGCATGAAGGAACTTGTTGAATACGTCGCCAAATCACTGGTGGAAGATCCGTCCGAAGTACGGGTCGAAGTTTTTGAAGAGACACGCATGGTGATTTTGCGCTTAAGTGTAGCTCCGGATGATACTGGCCGGGTCATCGGCAAAGATGGTCGTGTTGCGCAAGCAATGCGGGCGCTTTTGCGCGCAATGGCCAATCAATCGGGCAAGCGAGTAACATTAAAGATAAGCTAGAGGTTCGGGCATGACACCATCTGATGACTCAGCCCGTCCACCCCAAGAAGAATCAGGCTCAGAAGGTCCGCCGACTGAGCCTTCTTTTTTCGTCGTAGGACGAATTCAACGTCCACACGGGGTGCGCGGTGAAATAAAAGTCAGTATCGATACACATTATCCGGAATGGGTCGCGGAATTAGACGTGCTTTATATTGGCACGGATCAATTCGATGAAGATTCCGCCACTGAATATCCTCTCGAATCCGTTCGTCGGCATGGGGAACAATTACTTCTCAAACTCGATGGCATTGATGATCGGAATGTCGCCGATTTATTGCGCGGCAAATTAGTTCTGATGCGCATTGACCAATCTGAGCCGCTCGATGAGGATGAATTTTACCTTTATGAGATTATTGGTATGGCCGTTTATACCGATGATAAAGAATATCTCGGCGATGTCATGGAAATCATGGAAACCGGTGCCAATGACGTGTTTATCCTACAAGGTGGCGCGCGCGGAACGGTTCTTATTCCGGATATTGACGAAGTCGTGCATACCATCGACCCCGATACACGTCAAATCACCATCACACCTCTACCGGGTTTATTGCCGGGTGATGAAGAGTAGATTACTAGTCGGCTGATTCATCCAGCAAGACATCGTCTATTCGGCGATGATAAATAACAATATCATCTTGCTGGTAAATCGCTTCATAGGCTGGATCATAGCGATATTCAACAGCTAATGGTGTACTATTCATGGCAACATAGATATATTCAAAATTGATGTCATATCTAGTTTGCCATTCCATGACACAGTCTATGCCTTCTATGTAACATTTTTTAAAATCTTCATGGCGAACTTCTGCATCATAGAAACTATTTTGATGGAGCCACTCAGTACCTTGCGTGGTCAAAACACTCTTATACGGCGTTAATGCCGGAAACCACTCTTGGACAGTATCTTGTCCGGAACGGATATTACTCTGTGTAATTATTAAAAATTGCGAGGATTCTGGTATATCCTCATTTTTTAGCCATTCCATGGCATTGCGATGAGATTGCGACAGATTAAAAATCTCGCCTTGCTGGCTGGCCATGCTTATCCATGAATTGAAAATTATTGCCAATCCAATCAACCCTGTAGCATACCCGACAATTAACCAGCGCAATCGGAAATTTATTTTCGATGTTATGGTTCTATGTGTTGCTAAGTCAGACACAATAAAATTATTTTTATAAGATTGATACCAATTCTCCCAAATAACTTCTGAAAAAAATTGCCCAATTACGATGGCGATGAAGATAGATGCTGTTGAGGTAGCATTGCGGTTACTTAAACTAAATATAATCATAACAAGCATCGGAAAATACCA
>JBNLCD010000326.1:0-6650 GCA_050303635.1 Anaerolineae bacterium | reverse complement strand
TAGGAGTGGGAGCATAGCCTCAACCAACGTCCGACTATAACGTCCTAGACCTGATTGAATATTTACACCAGCCGAAACATCCAGAACTATACTCATTTTTGATATACTCCGACGAGATGCTCCGCCATGTTCAAGGGCAATAAACGCGTCAAGCCAACATTCAACTGAAATAATATAGGATGAAACGCCAAATATGTGGGATCAAATATTTGATCTAATTTAACCCGTTCCAAATTTACTTCTTGGGCAATTTCAGTAAGTTGATTAGATGTATTGGCCCGATAAACAACCGGAAAAGTATCGATTTCTTCTCGGCCATACAACAACGGTACGAGCCACTTTTGCAGAGGTTTAACTAAACGATTCAGGCCAACAACTACACTATTTTTATTGGGCGTCATAAAAATAAAATGAGCACCGGGTTTCATAATGCGCGCTACTTCAGCAAAAGTTTTCTCTGGTTGCGCTAAATGCTCTAGCACCCAGCTACACAGAACTAAGTCGAATTGTTCGGATTGAAAAGGTAAATCATCTGAAGTGGCGCAGGTTCGAGGTAATGCTGATAAACGGTGTTCTTGTAAAGAAACTAAATCAGGATCAATTCCAATCGGATGAGTAACAGCATCTTTGAGCTGTTCAAAAACACCCCCGCGACCACATCCCATATCTAAAACGCGCATACCCTCATCCAAATAATGACGAATGGTTGCCTCATAGCGTTCCGTGGCAGGTTGCCAATTTGCTTGTTGAGCGGCATAACGCCGTCGATATTCATTTTGCTTATCTAGGGATAATGTCATACAAAAGCCGACTCAATACAGTAAATTAAATTAGCGAAATTATTAATTTGCTGGGGCGTAAATTCACAATAAAATCAGCGTCTACTATAGCCCTAGGTCAAATTCTTGTCTAGGCGAGACTAAATTGTTGCTCCGCTAATCAGATGAAAGTGTAAATGTGGAATATCTTGATAAGCGCCGCCATTGCAAGTCAAGCTATAACCAGCATCAGTCAGATCTAACTCGTTAACCAACTGCCTAACGACGGCAAATACGTCTTGCAAGAAATCATTATCTTCTGCCGATATACTCAACATATTAGGGATAGTGCGCTTAGGTACAAGCAGTATATGCGTTTCATAACTAGGGCGTGGATGATAGAAGGCCAGTAATGTTTTGGTTTCGTGGAGTCGCTCAACTGGAATGGCAAAGCTCATATAGGTGAATCCTAGACTAATCAGAGCGCGTCCGAACCACGTATCTGCAATACGGCGCGCTCCTAAAAATAACCAACGTCGTAGCAGGGTCATAAAACCAGCAATAACCCGGAGATGAGTTCAAACCCACCGTAAACATAAAATTCGCGGCGCAAAATACCTTGGCCATCTATTGCTAAAGTTGCTAAACGCACAGCAAAGGTAATGAGATAGGCAATGCCGAGGGTGGTATAACCATCCCCACCGAGCAAAATAGCCGCAATCCCTAAACCCAAAAAGAATCCGCCAAATGCTGTCCGCAGTTCAGCGCGCCCCGCTTTTCCGATCAAATCAAAGCCGGTGGCTTGCGCGGTTGGTTCAGGCTGAGC
This sequence comes from Anaerolineae bacterium, assembly GCA_050303635.1. Lineage (GTDB taxonomy): Bacteria > Chloroflexota > Anaerolineae > Aggregatilineales > J027 > JAKEEQ01. The sequence continues at coordinate 5,066 of JBNLCD010000326.1, read as the reverse complement.
AAAAGCATAGGCACCAAAAAGCGCCGTCAAGAGTGCCGTGATTGCCTTAACAATGGTTGGCATGAGGCTTAGTCTTCGCGCAGAACATAACCAACCCCACGTACCGTATGGATGAGGCGGGTTTCGTCTTGGAATTCGGTTTTTTGCCGAAGATAGCGCACATACACTTCGATGATGTTACTTTCGCCACCAAAGTCGTAGCCCCAAACACGGTCGAAAATGACATCCCGTGTTAATACTTGGCGTGGATTGCGCATAAATAGCTCAAGCAATTCGTATTCTTTGGCGGTTAAATCAATGGCACGGTCACCACGTTTCGCTCGATGGGTGCCCGTATCGAGGGCCAAATCCGCAAAACGCAAAACTTCAGGTGATGACGGAGTTGTTTGTTGGCGACGCAATAAAGCCCGTAAGCGTGCCAATAATTCATCAAACGCAAATGGCTTGATCAAATAATCATCGGCTCCCGCGTCCAAGCCTTTGACGCGATCTGGCACAGCATCTTTGGCCGTCAACATCAAAATAGGGACTCCGCTGGCGGCACGTAAACGACGACAAACTTCTAGTCCGTCTAAACCGGGTAACATCCAATCCAAGATTACCAAATCCGGCGGATTATCACGAGCAATGGCGAGCCCCGCTTGCCCGTCATAGGCCACGTCGACGCGATAGCCTTCATAGATTAGGCCACGCTCCAATGCCTCAGCGATATTGATTTCATCCTCAATCACCAAAATTTGTTCCGCCATGTTTCAGCCATCCTTCATCTTTATAAATTCTCTTGGCTACATACGGCCATTATAACGCAAATTTTAATTGGGCTTAACTTTGCATGGTATTCACCGCAGAAAAATAGAAAATACCACGCAACCTCTAGCCAGTCTTGTGTATAATGACCTCGATAAGATATTGATTTTGTCATGGTAGGGAACAAAGATAAATGTCTGATAAGACTCCCGAAAAAGTTAAGGTTCCACAATCTATTCCTGGGTTTCGTACATTTTGGCGCATGTTTATGCATACGGTCAGTGATTATAAAGTCATTGGGCGCGAAAATTGGCTTCCCGAAGGTCAACGTTTTATCATAGCCAGTAATCATATGTCCTATTTTGATTCAACAGCAATGGCCGCCGCCATTATTTACAATATCAGTGGCTTTACGGCGGCTAAATATAAAAAACACTATTTGCGTCCGATTTTTGAAATGGGTTCTCCTGTCTGGATTGAGCAAGACTCGCCAGATCGCAAAGCGCTCATGTTAGGCATTAAAATCATTAAGCAAGGAAACCCATTTTTCATTGCACCCGAAGGCACCCGCAGTAAAACTCAATCTCTGCAAGAAGGCAAAGATGGGACGGCTTTTGTTGCGACCCGCACCAATGCGCCTATTATACCGACAGCGATTTGGGGAACTGAAAATGTCTTTAAGAAATTTCGCCCTCAGGTTCGGGTGAGATTCGGCAAACCGTTTTATTTGCCAGAAGGTCGTGCTAAAGGTGAACAACTGACTGAATATACTGAACGGATTATGTGCGCAATTGCCGCACTTTTACCGGAAAAGTACCACGGATACTACACCGGAAATCTATTAATTGAGGAGATGGCTCAAATTGTCCGATAGCCCTTTATTTGATATTTATGGTTTTGATGAAAACCTGCTTGATATTCCAGCCTTAGTTGCCCATGCCTACGAATTTTCCCAAACCCCCACAGAAACGGCATCTGATGACTGGCAAATTACAACGATTGTTGATAACGAAGACCGACTTATCATGCGCTTCGACCCGACAGATGGCCAAACCTATCCAAGTCTGAAATTTACCCACTATCGCCAAAACAAAGATTTAGGACAGCGCACCTTTAATATTTTGCAGGCCTTGCAAGATTTTGGTGTAAGTACTGCCGCCCGTCCTTTTTATACGAACGCTAATGAAGAAAATTTTGCAGGGAGTGTGTTGATCTGCGAATGGATTGCCGGCAATGCTCTGCAAAAACCACCTAGCCCCGACGAAGAGGAAATGTGGCATCGCATTATGGCCACATTGGGTTTCCAGAAGAATCTTCCTTTTGGCAAATATGCGTCGGTTATTCCGATGGCAGGTTATGGCATTCAAAATCCGTCGGACTTATTGGCGTGGCTGGATACAGCGCTAGCTAATTTAAATGAGACAGTTCCGAATTATGCCGAACTAGCCGAACTTGTTGACAGCGCGCATGAAAAAATTCATCCAACATGGCATATGATGCCGAAAATTGGCATTAGTCGCCTTGATGCGGCCATTGACCATTTAATTTGGGATGGTCATCATTTACGGGTGACTGGCTGGTCTAAGACAGATTGGGCCGATGTCGCTTTTGATATCGCGCAGATGGCGGCTGATCCCGATTATGAGGATTTGCCACTCAGCCACTGGGTCTGGTTCCGTTGGGAATATGCGCGTCTCTCGCATGATGAAGGGACGGTTTCCCGTGCGACAACCTATACTCAAATTCTGCATCTCTATTGGGCGCTTAAATTAACCCAGCGGGCCGCTACAATTGACGATGAGAAAGCGCAACGCAAACTGATGAAACAACGTGACCGTTATTTACAAAAAGCGCGTAAATCATTTGCCTAAGCTTTCACTAAAGAATGTGTGTATAAAAGTCTGTCTACTATGGGCAGACTTTTTATTTTCAATCTGGCAGACATGGAACATAAATAAAAGATGAGACGTTAGGTAATAAAATGAGTATCGGATGATAATCGTTGAGAAAATAAGCGGTTCATTCAACATCTGGGCGGTAAACTGGGTATAGTATAATGAGTAGGCGCACACTCAACCAAGATGATAAGAGGTTGTTATGCAACAGGTTCAAATCAATCGCGATAATTTACTGAGCACCAACGAAGTTCTCCATTGGCATTTAGGTCAATGGAATCGACGCCTTCGCCTCAAACGCACATTGCTTTGGGTGCCAAGGGGTCTGCTTTTCGGTGCAACCATTGCTGTCATCTTAATGGCAATTTCATGGCTGAGACCGTGGCTTTTTCCATCAGAATTAGCCCGCCTCAGTATAGTGGTTATTGTGGGTGGTGGTTTGGCAAGTTTACTGGCAGTATGGCTTGCGCCTCGCCCGGTAGAAAAGTCAGCCCGCGATTTTGATTTGCGCTTTGATCTCAAAGAACGTCTGACGACCGCTCTCGAAATTACAGATGGTCGGTTGAACGCGCCTGTGCCAATAGTGGAGCGTCAACTCGAAGATACCCGTATTCGGGCTAATCAAGTTGCTTACCAACGGTTACTTCCTCTTGAAATTAATCGCAGTGAAGTTTTGATGCTCTTGGTGATGCTTATCTTGCTATTTGCCGGATTCGCTTTTGATAATCCACAAGCAGACGCTTTAAGTGAGCAACAAGCCTTTGATGACCGCATCGATGAACGTATTGATGAACTTGAAGAAGTTAAGGATAAGATTGAAAGCAATCCCGATCTTACCCAAGAAGAAAAAGATGCGCTCACTGAACCTATTGATAATGCTATCGAATCGCTTCAGCAAAATGATATTACAGAACAAGAAGCAGTGGCCGCTCTGGCTGAGGCTGAACAAGAACTTCAAGAAATGAGCGAAAATCTCAGTGCAGAAGCGCAACAAGCCAATGAGCAAGCGGGTAATGATTTGAGTGATAATGCATTGACCGATGAACTCGGTGATGCTTTAGGCGATAACAATCTATCCGAAGCGGCGAATGAAGCCGAAGAACTGGGTAACGATTTAAATGATCTATCGCCAGATGAGCTCGAAGAATTGGCCAATGAATTAGAAGAAGCCGCTGAAAACTTGGCTGAAACCAATCCCGATGCCGCCCAAGAATTACAAAATGCCGCCGAAGCTATTCGCAACGGTGATTTAGAATCTGCTGAACAATCCTTGGATAATGCTGGCGAAGCCATGCGGGAACAAGAACAATCTAATCAAAATAGTGATTTTTCTGAAGCCGCCGAAAATGCCTCCGAGGAAGTTGGGAATAGTCGTCAAGAAATGACTCAACCCGGCCAAACTCAGCAAAATCAGGGCGAGCAACAACAACCGGGTGAAGGTCAAGAAGGTGAAAACCAGCAAGGACCGGGCCAACAATCCGGTGAACCACAAGAAGGTGAAAGTCAACAACCGGGCGAAGGTCAGCAACCTGGTGAGGGTGAACAAGAAGGCGATGGCCAACAGTCTGGTGACGGTCAGCAACCGGGCGAAGGTCAACAAGCCGATGCCGCAGGCCAAGACGGTCAACCCGGCGAAGGTGAAGGCGCGAATCAAGAAGGTTCTTCGCAACAAGAGGGTGGCGGTCAACCTGGTGGCGCGGGTGCAGGTGAAGGCTCATCCACCAATAACGGTTCCCAAGATCAATCAAGTGGTGGCGAAACATCAAATGATCCAATTGGCACCGACAATCGTCCCGGTGATGATGATATGCGTGACTTTGATGAAATTTATTCACCCACACGTATTGGCGAGGGTGAAGGTACTGACGTGGATGTTGACGGCGTGGTTAATGGTGAAGGTGACGAACCTAAACAAGAAGGTGATTTTAACCCTGATTTCAACAGCGAATCAGTGGTCCCTTATGACGAAGTATTCCGTAATTATGAGCAATCTGTACAAGATGCACTTGAGAGCGATTATATTCCAATTGGGATGCGTGACGTAATTCATTCTTATTTCTCCTCGCTTGAACCGTAGAATGCGTTATTATTAGGTGAGGGTTATTTGCTACAATAGAATAACACTTTGCTTAATCATTTACGGTCACGAAGGAGACATGGGTGTTGCGGGGAAATAGCAAACGAAGTCGCCTATTTGGGATAGTGTTCTTATTCGCATCAAGTTTGATCTTAGCAGGATGTATTCGTCCGGTTGATTCGAATGCAACGCCTGAAGCATCGGCTACAGATACTGGTGTATTTCTACCCGCCACGACAACTGGACCCGTGGTGAATTCAACGGCAACCAATACGCCGCCGCCCACAATTGATAGTGGGGGTGATCAAAACTTGGCCTATTTCAATGCGGTGAATCAGTATTATGGT
>JBNLCD010000325.1:0-6669 GCA_050303635.1 Anaerolineae bacterium | reverse complement strand
AATAATATGTGCGGTGAGGGCTTCGCCAATTCCTTGACGGCGATATTTTTGGCTGATATGCAAGACGGCGAGTTGCGCCATTGTTTCTGTCAATTTAGGACGCAAAATAATAATTCCCGCGAGAATATCTTCATCAAATGCCCCAAACATGAGACCGCCGTCTTTTAAAATGGGCGACCATTCTTTTATTTTGCGCGCAACACCGTGCGGAGAGTCATCGTCGAACCAGCGGGGGACATGAATATCAACGGGTTGGCTGACAATCTGACCGTCTGCGACTGAATAATTTACGGTGACATGTTCGGTGCGGTCAATTTCACGAATGCGGTCGATTTCGGATTGGGCGAGGGGTTTAATTTCCATTGTCTATAATTTCCTTTTGCAAAATTTGGCATCAATACGAAAGTATCTGTGCGTTTAGACCTAATAACAGTAAAGCATATTCGAATTATGACTCCATTTTTTAGTGAGGGTTGCTCGTAAAAACTAGGCCGAATGACATGGCAATATTTGGCGCGGAGGCGTATGATAGTTTTTGTTTTGACCCATTCCTAATGTTGCAAACTTTTAAGGAGTTTTCTTTCTAATGTCAAAAACAAAAGTCTTGATTATGGGTGCGGCAGGGCGCGATTTTCACAATTTCAATACGTTCTATCGTGACAATGAAGCCTATGACGTTGTTGCTTTCACTGCGACTCAAATTCCTGACATTGAAGGACGGATTTATCCGCCTGAATTAGCGGGCAGTCTCTATCCGGAGGGCATCCCCATTTATGCCGAAGAAGAGCTTATCCGTCTCATTGAAGAACATAATATTGATGAAGTGGTTTTCTCTTATTCAGATGTGCCCTATGGCTATGTGATGAGCAAAGGTGCGGCGGTCACTGCCGCTGGCGCTGATTTCCGCATGATGGGGCTCAACCATACCCTTGTGGAAAGCACCAAGCCAGTCGTCAGTATTGGCGCAGTGCGGACCGGCGTGGGTAAAAGTCAAACGACCCGCGCGGTCAGTCGGGCTTTGCGTGAATTAGGCTACAAAGTGGTCGCGATTCGGCACCCCATGCCCTATGGTGACCTAGCCAAACAAGCCGTCCAACGCTTCGAAAATTATGACGATCTCGACAAGCATGATGTCACTATCGAAGAACGCGAAGAATATGAACCGCATATTGATAATGGTGTGGTTGTCTTTGCCGGTGTCGATTATGAAGCCATCTTGCGCGAAGCGGAAAAAGAAGCCGATATCATTTTGTGGGATGGTGGGAATAACGACTTGCCGTTCTACAAGTCTGATCTTCACATTGTGTTGGTAGACCCACATCGGCCCGGCCATGAAGTGAGCTATTATCCGGGTGAAGCCAATCTACGGATGGCGGATGTGGTTTTGATCAACAAGATGATGACGGCCTCACCGGAAGGGATTGCCAAAGTTCGCGAATCCATCCGAAAAGTGAACCCGACCGCCATTGTGGTTGAAGGGGCTTCTCCCATTTTCGTCGATAATCCTGAACTCTTACGCGGCAGTCGGGCGATTGTCGTGGAAGATGGTCCGACTCTGACCCACGGCGAAATGAAATATGGGGCTGGCGTGGTGGCCGCGCAACGCTTTGGTGTGGGCGAAATGGTTGATCCACGACCATTCACGGTCGGTTCCATCACGGAAACCTTCAAAAAATATCCGGATATCGGTATTTTGTTGCCGGCGATGGGCTATGGTCAACAACAACGCGATGACCTCGAACAAACCTTGAATAATGTGGATGCGGATGTGGTAATTGTCGCGACCCCGATTGATTTGGGCCGCATCATCGAGGTGAACAAACCCATGGTCCGCGTGCGTTATGAATTGCAAGAAATTGGTATTCCGACGCTCAAGGATTTGCTCGAAGAAAAATTCGGCGCAAAATAAAGCTACTCTATAATTTGATACAACAAGAACTGGCGAGGGAGTCACTCTCTCGTCAGTTTATTTTTGCTGGAAGATTGTCACCTTTTTTGTAAAAAAGGTAACGCCAAAAAACTTGATATAAAAGTTTTGGTCAAGCTTTTACAAAAGCTTGGAAAGAAGTTTATCGAGACAGACTTAGCCAAATTCAATGAGGATGGCTTCGTTAGCTTGGGCGGCCAGTTCATAAAACGCAATGATATAGCTCAGATATTGTTTTTGGGCGGCGAGCAACTCGGCTTCATCACGGTATTTAGTGCCTAGCCAGTCGTGAGTGCCTTCAGGATAGACCTCAAAATGCGCGAGTAAATCGGCCTCAGTTAACTGCTTGAGTTGGGTCAGCAACGCTTTAACTTGGTCAGGTGAAATATAGTGCCAGTGTTGGCGTAGCTCATAACCTATGATCAGCGCTATGTCTAAAACAGACGGACCCACTCGCGAAACATGGGCCAGTTCACTCAGATAGTGTTCGTTGATATAGATAACAGTGGTGTGCGGTTCATTCGGAAATTTTTCCAAACCAGTGAAATCTACATGATCACGGTCCGGGTCAGCTATCCAATTTTCTAGTTCGGCCACTCCGCCTCGCATCAAAACCGTATCGACTGACATACACTGCTTCCTTCCGCAAAACCTTAGACAATCGCCATTAACCCTGAATATTTCTTGGGGAACAAAATATCCAACAAGACAAAAATCTCGCGGTGGGCCATACAATCAGGATACATGCGCACGAGCTCAGCCATATCACGATGACCAAACAACAAATCGAGGAAGCTCAGGAAGGGAAAAGCCGCGTTGGCTTTTAAGTATGCGGGCGGCTCGTTCTTCGCCTCGATCAACTTACCATTCTCAAAGTTGAGAATCAGTCCAGTGAAATTGCGAAACGAGATGCGCACCTCACCCGAATAACAGTTTGCCGCCGAACCAGCTAAACGGCGTTCAAGAACCGGCTTAATTTGCATCATAAACGCGGCTAAATCACCCACGCGCATAAACCAAGCATAGCGCCGTGTGGCAAGTTTGCCATAGGGCGTCAAATCGAATAACTTGAGCAAATCAGGGTGAATGCTGACTCTAAAATATAAATAGAGGGGCATGTCAGTTTCCTGTTCGGTCGTGAATTCGACGAGAAAGGCTTTAATCGCTTGCATAACCGGCATGTAGGTCGCCACAAATGAGGTACTCTCATCAACCACATACGTGTCGACGCTGAGGGTTTTATTGTCCGGCCCAATATCAATCGCCACGTAACCGACATTGACCTGCTCTTTATTTTGAATCAACAGAATATGCCGATAATCATCCGTGTCTAAGCGTTTACCGTGCAGTTCATATAACCATTCTTCACGATTGCGTTTGGTGCTGAGCAGAGAATCACGTCGCCCAATCGTATCCAACTCAATGAGGCGCGGAATATCATCATCGGTGGCGAGGCGTAAGGTGAAAGAGGGCTCATCTGCCATATCACCTATGGCGGTCAATGGTATAGCGCCGCCGCCACCTAAATCCACGGTCATATTATAGCCAAATTTACGATAGTAATAAGGAATGCCTGTGATACTTTGCATGACATGGCCCAGTTCGGCACTGCGTTCATGGGCAATATCCATGAGTTCGCGAACAAGACCGCGCCGCCGATAATCAGCGTGAGTACCCACCAGTTCAACGCGTCCCACGCCAATTTCGGCATCTTCATAGCACCATATTTGGGGAATCAACAATAATGCTGAGACAATTTTATCGTTGGCGTTGGGATCAACAATCACCCAGACATCATCAGCGGTTATCGACTTATTATGCGCCAACATATCTTCAGCGAGCGGTTTGACACCAGCATCTTCTTCACCGTAATCACCCACAAAAACATCATAATAAAATTGGGGGAGATTTTCTCTATCAGCCGGCGTACCCGCGCTCAAGGAACGTGCAATCAATCCATCCGGAAGTTCTTTATAAAATGACATTAACAACCTTAACCAGTGTGTTTAATTGCCAATTGTCTCCGCAATGGCCACATCCACAATCGCACCATCTACAAAGGGAAGCGGGATGGTATTGGGTGGCCAATTGGCATTGGCTTGGCTATCTAAATCCGCGCAAAAACCAACCATTTGTTGGCGCGCTCTGGTTAACTTACCCTGAGCGGCAATGATAAGTTCATATCTTTCTTTATCGTCATCCGATTCGGCTTTTTCAGGGTCGGCCCAATCCGGGACATCGGGAATATCGAACTTAGAATCATCGGCGAGAGCGACGCAGTCCATCTCTTCAGCGGTTAATTGACTGCGATAAGCGATGGCGACCGTTTTGGTATCATCTAACCAGCGGTCTGCTTCGGTGACGGGCTCGGTGTTCATGTAAATAAGCAGAAAGGCACCAGCCACAATGATCACCACTAGAAATAAAATTAACCCAAAAAGACTACGTTTCTTTTTCGGCTTGGGCGCTTTTTCGGTAAATTCCTCGTCGATTAGCTCGGATTCGAACTCATCCCATTCATTGCCAAATAAATCATCATTTATGCCCATCGTGTTTCCCCGTATTATTGCATAAGATATAAAATAGATTTCAATTCTATCGAAAAAAGCGAGGTTTTGCCTAATGTCAAAAATAGTACGCTATGTCACCACAGAAGGCGGACGCTATGGTATCGTTGACGAAGACGGTATGATTTACAGTTTAGACCGTGACCCTTATACGACGGATGACCCACTCACGCCGGGTGATTTAGTCGGACCCCTTGATGACATCCTGCTTGAGCCCCCCACTTCCCCCAGCAAAATTATTTGCGTAGGGCGGAATTATGAAGCTCATGCCAAAGAACATAACGCAGAAGTTCCAGAAAATCCAATGTTGTTTCTAAAACCGTCCAGTGCATTAACGGGCTTTGATACACCAATCAAACTTCCCGTCGCAGTCGGGCGGGTGGATTTGGAAGGTGAATTGGTGATTGTCATTGGTAAAAAAGCCCGTAAAGTCAAGGAAGCCGAAGCTTTGGATTATATTTTCGGCTATACCATTGGGAATGATGTGTCAGCGCGGGTTTTACAGAAAGCCGATAATCAATGGGGACGCGCCAAAGGATTTGATACTTTTTGCCCGCTGGGGCCCGTGGTGAGCACCGATATCACCGATCCCCAAAATCTTAAGATTCAAACGCGGCTGAATGGTGAAGTGGTGCAAGACAGCAACACCAGCTATATGATTTTTAGCGTGGCTTATCTGATTGAATTTATCAGTCATATCATGACCTTAAATGTGGGCGATATTATTCTCACCGGAACCCCCGCCGGTGTTTCGCAGTTAAGTGTGAATGACAAGATTGAAATTGAAATCGAAGGAATTGGTGTTCTGCGCAACTGGGTTGAAGCCGACAACGACTAATCTGCTTAAAATCTGCATAAATGGTGGTAAATGATCAGCGGCTGGGCACATCGGCCCAGCCCTACCAGTGGCCAAGCTTATTGAGAATTTCCCTATAATTGAGTAAGCAGTCAAAACTGCATCTAATCATTTTTTTATCAATAGATTCTCAACAGGGTCTACGCGAAACTTGATAACTGGTAGGGCGAACCCGATGTGGTTTGCCGTTTAAACCGAAAAATAGCGGTATTTTCTCCAATACATCCACACCTAAGCCCCATCTTGCACATACGTAAAGTCCGTTGTCAGGGCTAGCTCCGCTTTTGTCAATTCTTTGCCCAAATAGGCGGCATGGCTCAGTTGTGAAACCCACTCATTCTCGATAATGGTCCAGTAAATTGAGCGTGCATTATCCCCACGAATAATACGTTGTAGCTGATTATCATAGGAATAGTGCTCAACGAGGATAATTTTCTGGGCCACTTGCGGAATAATGACAAAATAGCCAGCCTTATCCATCTCAATATGGGTGGGGTCTTGCGCGGTGATCATTGCAATGGGTGTGACTAATTCAAGTGGCGCGGCATGACAACCGCAATCCGGTGAACAAGTGTTAAAGGGAGTAATAGGCAGTTGGGCGAGTTGGTCAATCTTTTCAATAATCGTCGCCGTATCTTCACATCCAATGAAGTCAATGATTTGGATTTGCTCGCGAAATTGATCGATATCCGCACGGCTGATATTGCGCAAAATGGGGCGTTTGCCGTGGGACCCAATCACGCGCATCTTCTCATCGACCCCATTTTCCCAGAGGGCCAACAGCGTTTGACCGGGATAATGTCCTTGCGGATCGTTGCCCGTGACGATGAGGTAGCGAATGGTGGTGTTGGTGACGATATTTTTGATAACTTTATCAATCCCGATATTTTCTGTTTCGGTTTTACCAACCATACATAAGGCAGGGGGATTAACTGTCGCTAATGTTTCGGCCAATTCGATTGAAGCCAATGTTGAGACAGCCACGGGACACGTTTCAGCATCACATAACACATGATATTCACCTGCCACGGCGGGCCATGCTTGGGCCTGAACCTCAAAATTGCAGGCAAGCGCATCACTCGTCATAATATCAGGATAAGCTTGGAGCAACTGATTGCTAGCAACGGCGGGGAAACAGTGGGCACAACCCAAACACGTGTACTGCATGGGTTGGAGCTGTTCTTGCCATGTATTGATTTGGGCTGAAAAACTATCTTTGTCTGGGATATCAGCCGAATCGAGAGCTGTTGCCATTTCGGCCAAACTGTCGCGCATACAGCCACACTGCACACACTTCGCCAGTTGCATACCGGATGCAA
>JBNLCD010000324.1:0-6677 GCA_050303635.1 Anaerolineae bacterium | reverse complement strand
AGAGATAAGTATCGTTTTCAGGGTTAAAAACAAGTGCGCCGATGCCGCCTAAAAATCGTCCGGGCATGTGAACTACTCCTCAATTTAGAAAAAATAGGGAGCGCGATGGTGCGTCTCCCTATCTAAAAATTCATTGTTGATACTTGTTATTCATCTGTTGTTTCAGCTTCAGTCATGACCGTTAGTAAATCTTCAATTTTAGGCACTAGCCAATCCGGAGTCTCTTCGTTTTCTAACAAATCGTTGGCAATGGTTGTCGCTGTATCCAATTCATTGATGCGATAATAGTATTTCGCTTGTATGAGAGATAATTCCGGCAACAAGTCTTGGTCGCCGTCGAGATGAATCAGCTCATCAATGGGTGCTTTCACATCGTCGGAGCATAAGCGTGGCCACCGTAAAACCTCAAGACGGAGGTTGTTATTGATGAAATGAAGTCCCATGAGCGACTGCATATAAACGGCATTATCGGAGCCTTCCGCAATTTGGCACAGCATCAATAAATCATCTAGATTATCGCTTGAGTCGGTAAATTCATAGAGATAGGCGCGGCCTTTTTCGCGGAAAACTTCATCATCAGCGTGCAAATTCATGGCAATCATCATCAGACGAATCCCTGCCTCTTGTTGATCTATTTCACTGAGATAGTCATACACTTCTAGAATTAGATCGGGTGAGGGTTCACGTTGACGCACAACTTCTGCAAAAACGCGCTGAGCATCAACTAATTCATCGTTTTCCAAATATAGGATGCCTAGAGCAAAATAGCCCAAAGGATCTTCTGGATTGGAATTAATATAATTCTGCGCCGTTGTGATACTTAGGTCACTATCCAAAACTTCGCCCAACGAGTTAAAACGTGTCTCAGCATCGGTCTCACGCGTTGGATATGGTGTGCGCGTTGGTGTTTGTTCAGGTGTAGGTGTAGCAGTCGGTCGCCCAGAATCTACATCCATCGTCCCTTCAATATCAGGGATGGCGGTCAATGTCTCAATCACATCCGATTTATTGCTTGAGAAAATAGGTTCAACAGCCAATGTGTCAGCCGTGCTTGACGCACTCCCTAAAATCGGGAGGATCATCAAACATGAGCAAATGAAAATGCCACAACCTGACAAGGCCCATAAATTGCGCCCGAAAAAACGTTGACGCTTGGTTTGGCGTTTGGTATTGCTCACCCACATCCCACCAGCCGGCGTTGGGGTCGGGGTGATGGGCATACTTACGCCACCTTGCATGGGCGACTGAATCATCGGCTGTTGCATGGATTTGGCCGCGTGTTGGGCAAAAGCTTCAGGGCGTACAGCTGAGGCCGTGAGCTCTGTTACATTTTCGCGCTGAATGGCTTGTTTAAAAGCTTGAATCATGGCACCCGCACTACTAAAGCGTTCGTTGGGGTCTTTAGCCAACGCTTTGAGCAAAACCATTTCAACTTCAGGTGGCACCGTTGGATTCATTTCGCGCGGGGGTGGCAATGGTGTGAAAATGTGATTATGAATAATGGCGTAGGGTGTATCCCCCGTGAAAGGTACTCGCCCTACCACAAGTTCATAAAGCACGATACCAAGTGAATAGATATCCGTGCGCGCATCAAGTTCACGATTGCCTTGGGCTTGTTCAGGCGAAATATATTGGGGCGTTCCCAGCATCATATCTCGACTGAGGGTTGATTCGCCTAAGCTGGCAATACGAGCCAGACCAAAATCCGTCAGATAAGGTTGCCCATCATTACTAATCATAATATTAGAAGGCTTCACATCGCGATGCAAAATGCCGCGCTTATGGGCATAATCTAAGGCATCAGCTACTGCCGTCATAATCTGCATGACTTCGTTGAGCGTGATATCTTTATTGTGACGTAGGTACTGTTTGAGCGTTTCACCCTCAATATATTTCATGACAAGATACGGATGTAAACCTGCATCCGCAAAGTCATAAATCGGTACAATATTGGGGTGTTCGAGCTTGCCTACAATTTGGGCTTCGCGTCGGAACCGCTCAATGAATGTATCATCATCTTTATAGGCCACATGCAACATTTTAATCGCGACATCCCGATCTAAACTTTGATGTCGCGCTAAATAAACGGTCGCCATCCCGCCTTTACCTAATTGGCGTTCAATACGATAGGCACCAACTTGTTGTCCTATTTCAAAGCTCATAAAAAAGTGTCGCCTTTTCTGGGCAAATAGTTTTCTTGCTCATACATCTGTACGAATTATAACGCAAAAGTGTTGTAGGGGTGTTATCTACCCGTAAAATCTTTGTGTGCATCACTTAATATTTCAATCTCAGTTGAGTAGTCTACCTAGATTATCTTAGCGCAAACACGCAAAATAAAAAGAAGAATATCATTCAGCATAATGGGAGCTGGTTAAATGGCAAAATTTTCGAGTGTGTTGCAACCGTTAGTGGATAAAGAATTACCGGAATACAGTCAAAATATGTGGTGGTTAACCCATCAACAAGGTGAGACGACGCAGATTAAGCGCGATGGTCATTTTGAAATAAATTCGGCAGATAGCCTTGATTTGCGTTGGGGTCATCCTGCAGGACCTGTTCTTAATCGCTGGGAATTGGCTAATCAGACCCCAGCGAAATTAGATTGGGATGGGGTTATTCGTCTGGGAGGCTTCATTGAACGCACCCATATCCTCGAAGATGATGGTTTGGGACTCATGGTTGCCGAATTGGTCGGCGGGGCTTATTCCCAAACCTATCAAGAATTACCCAGTTTGGCGGATTTACGCGTCAAACCATTTACACGAACTGAAACCGACATTGATGTCAGCAACCAAAGATATTGGTACAGCTTACTGGTATCACTGGATAGTCCGTTTGCTGATTTTCTCAATCAATGTTTGGTGAATGGCAATACGGTTGATTGTCAGTGCACGTTGGGTGATGATGAGGGTGGCTGGCATGAATTGGTTGGTCTGCCGCTGATTGTGGAGCGTTTGACGTTGCTATCTACCCAGTTATATCGATTGGGTTAAATCAGCTATCAATTTGCGTTGTGGTGGTTAATTTTATCTTCTAAATGGAATATCCATGCTTGACTTCAAGTTAACTTGAAGTTTTAGACTTAACAAATAGTCTATGGATATTTTATTGAATAAACTTTAGGAGGTAATTGAAATGACGACGCTCGAAATGAAACCTGATGATGTTAAAAGATCAGATCAGGAGGAAACTAAAGATCCGCTAGCAGATTCTCACCGTAACATATGGCAATCTATCCGCAGTAAAGTCATGTTTGGGCTAGCCGTGCTGACGAGTCCTTGTTGTGCAGTTCTGCTGGTGCCCATTCTCATAAGTTTGTTTGGTGGAACCGCCATTGCAAGTTTCTTAAGTCAGTATATCGGTTGGGTTTATGGCATATTGACAGCGATATCTATCGTGAGTTTGGGACTGGCATTACGTTGGATGCTTTTAAATTCACGCGCTCCGATAGACTCATAAATTGGCATC
Organism: Anaerolineae bacterium; assembly: GCA_050303635.1. GTDB lineage: Bacteria > Chloroflexota > Anaerolineae > Aggregatilineales > J027 > JAKEEQ01. The sequence goes on along the minus strand of JBNLCD010000324.1, from coordinate 3,206 downwards.
AAGCCGAAGCTAAAGCATCAATCTATTCAGATTCAGTTAGAATTTATCAAAATTAAGCACAAGGTGAAACCAATGATTGATTTCACCTTGTTTTTTAATGTTATCAACTACTTAACGCCCGAGTGCAGGAAACTTTGAATGAATTGGCGTTGGAAAATGAGGAACACAATTAACAATGGCAAAGCAATGATAATCGTTGCGGACATTACCAAACTCCATTGCGCACCAATATCTGTAAGCTGGGTAAAGCGCAAAAGTCCCATCGTCAGGGGGCGCGATTTATCGCTGGTGACCACCAACGGCCACAATAATTCATTCCAGTGAAAACTGACGCTCACTAAGGCAAACGCAATCAGCGTAGGCCGTGAAGGTGGCAAATAGACATTCCAGAGCAATTGATACCACCGACAGCCATCAACGCGCCCCGCATCTACCAAATCGCGCGGCACCTCTAAAAATGCTTGGCGGAGAAGGAATGTACCGAAGGCCGAACCAAAATAGGGCAGAGCCATCGCCCATGTGGTATCAAAGAGTTGGAACTTGTGGTAATAAATTGCCTTGGGGATGAGTAAATCCGTTGTCGAGAATTCTCGAATTGTAACAAAATTTGGCACTAACAAAATGGCTGTGGGAATCATCATTTGAAGTAATACAAAATAGAACAAGATGTTTTTGCCCATAAAATGGTAATGGGCAAAGGCAAAGCCAGCCATTGTCACTGTTACCAGTTGAACAATGAGTGTTAATCCGACAAATTTGAGAGTGTTGGTATAGTATGAACTGGTTAATTTTCCATCTTCAATTTTAGGAAAAAAGGGAGCTAAATCGATGGCTTTATCATAACTTTCCGTCGTTACACTATCGCTAAACCAGACATCACCTGGTCCCAGCGTATCTTGCGGGGGGCGAAAGGATACGATGACAGCCCATACAATGGGCACTAGCCAAATTAGAGCTAGCCCAACCGTCAGACCATTTACCAACCATGACCGCCACGGCATGACCTTTGAAGAAGAAGTTGATTCGTTATACATTATCTTCATGCCTTTCTGAGAGTACAAAATTGGTAATGGTCAGGACCAGCAAAATCACAATCATGACTACCGTCAATGTGTTGGCAAAACCATAATTGCGAATATCGAAGCGTTGCTGATAGATTTCGTAGAGCAGTAAATCAGCTTCCCCGGTCACCAATTCAGGCGTCATGACCAAGGCATGATCTACATTTTGGAAAGCCCCTAAAATTGCAATGACACTCACAAAGAGGGTTGTCCGTCGAAGCAATGGTAATGTGATGCGGAACATTTGATCAAACCAACTAGCACCATCAAGTTCAGCGGCTTCATAAACATCTTCAGGGAGATTTTGCAGACCAGCCAAATAGAAAATCATGAAATAGCCCGCATTCTTCCAAATCGATACAATCATGAGTGAATAGAGCGCTAGGTTGGGATTAATCACCCAATTTTGGGCACCTTGATAGCCGAAAAAGGTTAGAATGGAATTCCAAATCCCGTAATCCGGGGTAAAGAAGAATATCCAGATCGTGGCCGCACTGACCATTGGTAACAGCGTCGGATAGAAAAAAGCAATCCGGGCTAAGCCAATGGCCTGTAAACGACGATTGACCAAAACCGCAAAGACGAAGGCTAGCAACATACTGATAGGGACGGTAACAATTACATAAATAAAGGTGTTCCCCATCACTTGACGGAAAGTTTCACCTTCACGGGTGTCAGGGTCTAGGAGTGCCTTATAATAGGCAAAATCAACATCATGGGGCCCGCGCAAACTACGGGGTTCTTTTTCAATATCAGGTAACTGTAAATCAGTGGGGAGCACCCGTTCGGGACGCGTTGGAAAATAATAGACCTGACTATCGTTTAAAACTTTATAGGTTGGGCGCACTGTAAACATAAAAACAAAATATAATGTTGGCAAAATGAGAAGAATAGGCAGTAACTGAAATTTCTTCCCTCCTGTTAGCCGTTGTAACATAAGAAGGCTCCTCGTTTTAAAAAAATGGAGACACTCACTAAATTAGTGAGCGCCTCCACACAAATTAACTGACTATATTTTTATTGATAGATACTGAGTAATTCGTCAGCTTCAGATTGAGCGGCTTCCATTGCTTCAGCGGAAGTTTCTTCGCCATTTAAAACATTCAAAATGTGAGCGTGGAGAATATTGCGTACTTCGCCCAATTCTTGAACGGAGAATTCGCGGACAGCAACATCAATGGTTGCGGCGGCATCGGCGGCTTGCGGATTTTCAGCAATATATTCTTGCCAAGCGTCGAGTTCGAAACCACTCACGCGGGTGTTGATGTAGCCAGTGTTAATGCTCCAATCAACAGTGTTTTCGGGCATGGTGATCCATTCCACAAAACGCCACGCGGCGGCGGCGGTATCATCGTCAATACCATTGACCATATAAAGATTGCCACCACCAGAAACAGTAAAGGCATCGCCTTCAGCGCCGGGAATAGCGCTTACGCCAACTTCAAAATCAGCACGATCTAAAATACCGGGTAAGGAACCTGTCGAGTGAACAATCATTGCGGCATTGCCATCGGTAAATGCGCCGGGAGCATCACCCCAGTTATTTTGAACACCTTCGGGGGTTGCACCATATTCTTCGTAAAGGGCTACCCAATAATCAAGCGCACCAATAACACCATCGTTATTGAAATTGACTTCAACATCACTGTCGGAAACGATATTTTCGCCAGCACCAGCGGCAAACGGTTGGAATACCCAATACGGCCAGCTATTCGGGATTAAGATACCCCAGCGGTCATCATTGGTGAGGGTTTCCGCAGTCGCGGCTAATTCTTCCCAGTTTGAGGGTGCTTCGAGTTCATTTTCAGCCAATAAATCTTGGTTGTAGTAAAGCAATACTGTTGAACGTTGGAAGGGAATACCATAAAGTTCGCTGGTGCCATCATAATCATAGTCATAGTAACTATTGAGCATCCAAGTTTCAGCGAAATCACTGAGATATTCTTCGCTGGCATAGTCATCTAAGGGTTGAATAGCTTCCGCATTGCGGAGGTCATAGATATCGGTTGCAAGCATAATTGCCAAAGCCGGCAAATCGCCACCACCTTCAATGGTGTTGAGGAGTTTGGTCTTTACGTCGCCATAGCCACCTTCAAAAGAGAAGACAATATCAACGTCTTCATTTCCAGCTTCAAAAGCGGCGGC
>JBNLCD010000323.1:0-6709 GCA_050303635.1 Anaerolineae bacterium | reverse complement strand
CAGCGGTTCAATGGGTTTCAGAGTTTCTTGGATACTTGCCATCAGACCAGAAACGGTACGATCTGTCATAACGGAGCTTGCCAGGCGGCGACGTGGCATGATCTCAAGGAGTGCTATGATAGTCAGGGTTTGCCCGATTTAGGCGCTTATTTTGAGGACGGTATCAGCGAGAATATTATCGTCGAGCAAAATATCATCACCGGAAATGGTGAAGGTGGCGCGGCAGGTATCAATCTGGCTTCCGTGCGGCAGAGTATCATCCGCAATAATTTGATTTATGGCAACGGAGCCGCGGGAATTGCTTGCTGGGACAATGCCTATGCTGAAGAAAACGAACTGGATAGCTCAGAATTTGGTTGTCAGGATATCCAGATTTTGAATAATACGCTCGTGGACGAATCTGGTAATCGGGGCGCAGTTATTCTTAATCAGGATGCGCGCGGGATGATCGTCTACAACAATATTATTGTGCGCGATCGCTTTGACGCCTATGAAGTTATTGACCGTTCGGGGACTGATTTGCAATCGGGCCATAATTATTATTTCGCGCTGAATCTCGAAAATTCGGACGGTATGATCAGTATCGATACCGATGCTGACAGTGGGTCTATCACTGGTTTTTCGATTGATGAAGCGCTGGCTAATTTCGTGAATCCTAATTTCGAGCCGTGGGTTGTGGCGGATGGGGATTGGTACGTGCTCAATTCAGAGCGACCCGATTATCATTTAACGACTGATTCGATTTTATTGACGGCAGGCAATTCCGATTATATGCCGCAATTGGATGCATTTGGCCAAATGCGCGCCAGTACGGCGATCGGTGCGTTCGGAAGTGAGTAAATAAACGAGGCAGAGGGACTCTATCTAAATCAGTCCCTCTGCCTTCAGCACAGGAAGAATTTATGGCAAACTCTCCTCTCACGAAGCACTATGGCGATCATACAAGTCAGGTCGGCGAACTTTATCTGCCGAGTGTGGCACATCCAGCCATCGTCTGTCTTTTACATGGTGGATTTTGGCGTATGCCGTATGGTCATGATCAGATGATCGATATCGCCCAAGATCTTATTCAGCGGGATTTTGCAGTTTGGAACTTAGAGTATCGTCGTCTGGGAGAACTCACGGGTGGTTGGCCTAGTACGTTTGATGATGTCATGCAGGGTGTCAATCATCTGGTTGAATTAGTGACTGAAGGCATTGATCTGAATTTAGAAAATGTGGCGCTTGTCGGCCATTCCGCCGGGGGACATCTGGCGCTGTGGGTCGCTGGCAATAACCAGGACAAGATTGATGATAAGATCAACATCACGGCGGTTGTGGGACAAGCACCAATTGCCAATCTAGTGGATGCCCATAATCTTAAAGTCGGCGGCTCGACCATTTCTGAACTTTTGGGCGGAACACCCCAAGAATTTCCTGAACGTTATACGCACGCTTCGCCCCATACGCGCTTCCCAGTTGGTATCCCGCAATTATTGATGCATGGCACCGCCGATACGTATGTGCCCATAAGCCTCACGCGCAACTATGTTGAACAAGTCCAAGCAATGGGCGAGCCCACTGAATTAATTGAACTCGTGGGTATGGGGCATATGGAATATCTTGATCCGGCCAGTCAGGCCCATGCAAGGTTGTGCCATTGGTTGAGCACGACTATTGGTGCAGAATAGCTTAAGACATCCTCAATCCGATTAAATTGCTCATAAATAATAATAGAGCCGCGTTGATGGGCCTGTCTCGTAAATAAAGCAATATCATTTTCTTGCTGAGAAACACGGTAGGCTGAAGCCATACCGCTATTCCAAAAACAAGCATGCTAAAGCAAGCTTCGATTCTCAGTTTAGCTGTGTATATCTGGCCGACATATCCCATCAATTGCGAGACGGGCCATTGATGGCGTTTGTGTATATAATCAGGGTATTGAAATACGGGTGAGGCATGCCGCACCTCTACAAATTTATTGCCCGTTTTTACATCAGTTTTATTTTTTCAGACTTCATAAAGCTGACTCTTTTATGACTGCATTGTCAGGTTCATTCTCTAGACTACGCCTCCCCTACGGCGCAACGTTAGCTAAGAAACGGGCAAGCGTCATGCGGGGCACCTATTTCGCCTTTATGATGACACATGCTCGTATCATTTAAGCTAGAGAGGAATGTTCAAACACTCTATGATGCAACAACGTAAGAAGAATTTTCCTTGGTGGACAATTCTAACAGGTATTGGGGTATTGGGATTTGCGGGTTTAGTCACGATTGGTATTGGGGTCATCATCTTTGTGATGGGGGCCTCTGATCAAGATGATATAGAAAGTGCCAACGCATTGAATCAAGAAACAACTTGGCACACGTATTTGTACAATCAAAACGATCAATATGTTTTGCGCATCAATGAAGATGGCACCACGCACACGACAAATTTGTTGCCACTGATGCAAGGGGAAATCAATTCCATCGAGACAGTGGCCGTGGGTGGTCCGGTTGATGGTGAAGCTTTGGCCTATTGCACATCCATGCTGTATGAAGATGAATATTCACAAATTCTCAATGTGGTGGATGTTGAAGATGGTCATTTGATTCAACGCCATACGGTGGTTGATCAACTTACCCAAGATGAGTTGGGGATTTGCCGTGTTTCACTCAAGGGGCTTAGTCCGGATGGGCAAACCGTTGCCGTCTCACTCGTAAATATTGACGATAATCACACCTTCCACTGGCGCTTGGTTTTGGTCGATGTGGAAACGGGCGCGATTGTGAATGAACTGAATAGCGAACAAGCTGAACTCGTTGACAGTCAAAATAATCGCTTCCAAATCATGCCGGATGTCCGGTATTTTGGAAACAACGAACTCGCCTTTGTGGTTATTCCGTGGGGTACCGAGGGTATCCCCGTGGATGATGCCTATGTTTGGGATTTAAACAGCGATACACTCACGCATGCGCCGCAATGGGGCAATATGATCACGGATTATTTAGGCGCATCCCAAGAATTGGTGTGGATTGAAGCCGATGAAAATTTGCCTGCCGGTAATCCGGGTGGTCCGTTGCCGAATTTCAATGTGGTGCGGGTTGCGGATGCCAACGGCAATATCCAAACGGTGTATCACAATACGGATTTCCTGCCGATTCAAGTCAAATTCATTGATGGTGGGCAAGCACTAGCTATTCAGTTGCTCGAATCGATGGATGATGCAAACACCGAACCCGGTAGTCAAGCCACCAAGTGGGTGCGTTTGGGTCGGGATGGCAGTTTGACCGATTTGCGTGACACGACCGGAACCTATGTCCAAATCATGCCCTTTAATGATGGCTATGCATTTCTGGTCGCGGGTGCTTCCACAACGTTGGAAGCCAATCAAGCTGGTAACAGCAACATCCTCTGGGAAACACAAGGGGGCTCATGGTCCATTATGAGCACCAGTCCCATTCACGTCAGTGCTGAATTGGCGGCGTTCACGGCGGTAAACTAAGTAAGAAGCTAAACCATAAGAAAACAGCCATCTGGAGAAATTCAGGTGGCTGTTTTTGTTTTGGATAATAATTAGCGTAATTTTTGAACTGCTTCAGCGCAGGCGATAGCTGTCTGGGCCAGCGGCATGATGGCTGAATCAGGGAACGGGGCTACACTGCTGACATTAATTTCCCCAAGGACATAGGTATCTGCGCCGGAGGCATCTTTAGGACCGAGCAAAAAGTCAGCATCCCAAATGAGCGGGAGTTGGTCCGTTGCGATGTCTAGGCATTCTTGCATGGCAGAAACCCATTCTTCTTCAAGCTGGTGTTTCAGCAATTGAAATTCTGGCAGAGAGGGCGGATAGTATAAACGCGGCCCCGGTTGGGGTGCATCCGCTGGATTGCCGCCTGCGGGGGTTGGATAAAGCGCGTTGATGGCTTGATGGCCAAAACCAGCCACTTTATTTTGCACCAGATAACAGCGAATCATGCCTTCTGGTAAGCGGGTTTGATAGATTTGGTCGATGACTTTGCCCGAATCCACGAAATATTGCGCGCACATTGTGTAAAAGTCAGTCAGTGCGATGACTTCATCAACACTACCGCGTTGGGCATGGCGAATTTTGAGCATTGTATCCGTCTGTATATTTTCAGCATTTGGCACAGGTTCAAGTAATTCAACTTTCCAAACACCTAAGCCACCGTTACCACGATATTGTTTGAGTACACGGGCGGGGCTGTCAGCTAATCGGCTTGGCAACTCTGCTTGGAGTTGAGCCAGACTTGTGTACAGATGCGTATCACTGCCCCAGCCAAGACTGCGCGTTTCATAGAGAACCTCTTTGGTGCCCATTTTCAGAATGATGTCGGGATGGGTGCTGACAAAAACACCTGTCGCCGCAATTTCACGAAGCATGGCATCGAGCACCGTGCGATCATGGCCATCTTGGATGGGATTCACCCAAACCAAAACAGCATCCATCGACAGGAGTTGGTGGCGGACTTCCTGCCAGAAATCGGGATGATACACGGCTGGTTCAGCCATTACACCCAACTCTGCCAAGGCTTCAAATAATTGAGCAAAACGGTTGTTGGCGGGTGTAGCATTTTGTCTGGTTGCGTAGTCACCCGGATAAACAATAGCAATGCGTGGCTTCGATTGGGGGTTCATTTGCCCGCTCCTGAATCTCTATGTGTTTGGTTCGTCAATTATACCGTTAATTTAGGGAGAAATTGCCGTTTACAGCTCTGTGATATGGGTGATGTGTTGACGAAAATTGGAATGGAATGATTTAGGAAGCATTTTGAACATCTCAGGTTGAAACCCGCGGCTAGGCAAAAACAAAGTACGCTAAAGCGCACTCCGGTTGTCTGGATTGAGATGGCCGTTTGACCCGACAATATCAAAGTAATAGAAATTTTAGGTAAAAAGTCATAATAGGTTTCATACACTGGAATTTATAATAACAATAAGTTGTCTTTGCGGATGACAAAATTGGGTCTGAAGCAAAGATTTTTGGGAGGCAAACTTAGTTGAATCGCATCGCAGGCGGTTTCCTAATTCATGATGATTGGGAACCGCCTTTTTTGTGGAATAGAAGGCATGACTTAATGCATGCTTCGTAGCTAAATCAAAATAATATTAGGGCTAAGGAGAATTATCAATGAAAAGAGTATTCGTCCTTCTATGTTCATGTTTGTTTCTTGTTAACCCGCTTATGACGTCCCCCGCTGTCCCCACGACCTATGCAGACGATGAGTATGAAGTTACGCCGGAGATGATTGCTGAATTCGAGGCAATGGTTGAGGCGGAAATGGAATTCTACAATATTCCGGGGGTAGCGGTATCCATCGTGCAAAACGACGAAGTCTTATACGAACAAGGCTTCGGTATACGCAATTTAGAAACCGGTGACCCGTTTACAACGGAAACCCTTTTTAGGACTGCCTCAATCGGCAAATCAATGACTTCTATGTTGGTTGCCCAGTTAATCGACGAAGGGCTTTTTGATTGGGACACGCCTGTGCTAGAACTCTACCCCGATTTCCAGACACCAGATCCTGAATTAACCGCCCAAATTACGGTGCGTGACCTAATGAGCATGAATACTGGTTTAGAAGAGAGTATTTTTGCACCATATGTTGTTGGTTCATGGACAGTATCTGAACTGTTTGCCGCCATTGCTGATCAAAATATCGGCGGTAAATATGGCGAGCATTTTGCATACAATAATGAAGTTTATGCGACAGCCGGCTATATTGCCACGGCGCAAGCTGGTTATGAGCCGACTATTGCAAATAATATTCAATTGATAGATGAGCGGATTTTTGCGCCCATTGGTATGGAGAATGCGATTATCACCGACGATGTAACACGTCTTGATGATAATTATTCGCGGTCGTACGAGTATCACTTATTTGACGACCCACATATCCCTTATGAAGTAGCCCTAAGTTCGATCGGAGCGGTTGCCCCAACCGGCGGTGCATGGATTAATATCGAAGATATGTCGCGCTATGCTATCACGCAGTTAAACGGTGGGGTTACGCCGGATGGTACCCGGATTGTGTCTGAAGAAAATCTGGCTAAAACCTGGGAATCTCAAGTCGAAATGCCCAATATCATTGCTGACATAAACGACACTTCTTATGGAATTGGTTGGATAAACTCACATTATCATGATATTCCACTGCGCATAGATCTGGGTTCACTGGATGGGTATCAATCCCTTATGGTGATCTTCCCGGAAGCCAACGTCGGTGTCGTTATTTTAACAAATCACCTCACAGGCTTCCTATCTAATTCGGAATTAGCGTTTGCATTTGCTGAACTTTTGTATGATCGCGAACCAGAAATCGTTGCTTCGCGTCATTCAATATTCACCCAATATCTTGATATTCCAGCCTATCATTCAATGCCTTCACCCGAAGTTGATCCTGCAGAAGTCGCCGATGTGCTCGGGGCCTATGACAATGGAATTTGGGTTGAATTGCATGAGGATAATACAGTATGGCTGAATATTCAGGGTTCGTTATTACTGCTCAGGTTGATTCCCAATGATGGGTATCGAATTGTGAGCAGTTATTGGCGGGGAACGAGTGTCAAATTCAATTTATCAGGGTCGAACATTTGGTTCTATTTCAACTCTGGTCAGGTCATGAATTTTGACAGACTTGAATGAACCTAACCTCACATAAATATATCCACGTATAATTAGTTTGGCCTCTCACGACAAAATGTTGTGAGAGGTTTTTTA
>JBNLCD010000322.1:0-6727 GCA_050303635.1 Anaerolineae bacterium | reverse complement strand
GGACTAACCATGACAACTGCCGCGCAGATCGAAACCACCTTTCGCGCGGAGCATGGGCGCATCCTGGCAGCGCTGATCAGTCAGCTTGGCGATTTTGCGCTGGCGGAGGAAGATTACAGCATTGTCATCCGCCTATTCGAGGAAGCTCATGCCAAAAAAGCACAAGCCGGCGCGATGTGTGATTTAGGATTACTTTATTGGAGCTCAGGCAAGCTTCGTGAAGCAGAATATTGGATTAAAAAGAGTGTTGCCCAAGCCCATGAACAAAATGATCAATATCGCTTGGTGATGTTGGTTGGTAATTTGGGGTTGGTTTATTTAGCTCAAGGCAAGCTACATCTGGCAAAACAAAATATTGAAGAACAGATTGAGCGTGCCATACAACAAGGCTTCAAACGTGAAATTGTGCGGGCGAAGGGCAATCTGGGTTCTACCCAATTATATTTGGGACAATATGATCAAGCGCTGGAAAATCTATTATTCAATATCGAAGGGTATACTGAAGAACATGAAGGGCTGGCCAATTCCTATATTACGATCAGCCGCTGTTATGCCAAATTGGGTCAACTTGATAGAGCCCAAGAATATATTCAAAATGCGCTCAGAATTGCGGATAGCAAAGGGTATGAAGCAGTTCAAATTGCGGCGCGGCGCGCTCTCGCTGAATTGAGCCCACTCCCTGAAAAGATTCATATATTAGAAGAGACCCTCAAACGCTCCCAAGGTTTTAGTAAATTTCATGAGGCAGATTGCTATCTTCAGCTCGCGTTCTGGACCACTGACGAAGCCGAAAAACAAATTTTGTGGGATAAAGGCAAATCGCTTCTTATTGAGATTGGGGCGGAAGCATGGTTAGATACACTTAATGAAACCCAACCACCATTTCTCGCAACTTTGACCTAATACTTAATGAATCTCAATGGTTCCCAGAATGAGGCCATTATTTTCGTTCGCTTGCGCCGAGGGAATCAGGCGATTGAGTGGTTCTGCCGGATCATAAACACCCACAATTAATGTATAAGTCCCAACCCCCAAATTATCACCGATAACAATAGCTTGCGAATTAAGTGATGTATTGATGCTTTGATCAAGCGGGCTATCTTGGCCCTGGGCGGCTAATGAGCCATCTGGATTCAACAGTTGAATGGAAATCTGATAAGGTTTGCCCAACGGGTTGATAATCTCCCAGTATAGGGTAACGCCTAGTACATCACCTGCGCCAACTTGGAATGAGTCCGCGGAAAGGGTATAACCCCGTAACGCTAAATTTTCCCCGAATGAAATATCTAAGGATGTTTGCGGTGTGGGTGGAACATCGCCCAACACTGCATATTGCAATAGTTGCACATCCGCGAACCACTGATGGTTGATGAAATAAGCTTGTTCATCAAGTGTCGCCTGCACCATGCCTTTTGTATCGTGTTCTGTCGCGCCCCACAGCACCAAATAAATCCGTGAATGATTGGCAATGGCGGTCAATGTATCTTCATGGATTTTTTCCGGAGGATCACTTAAGCCGTTAGGCAGAGGATAAATGGCTACATCACCCTCATAATAATACGTGAATACTTCTACTTGATTAGCCGCATTGAGGATAATGGCGGAATCAGGTTTGGCGGTAGCTTCGATAACTTGGGCAATGCTTCGATAATCACTACGTCCAAAATCTGGATTATTGTAAATATCATCCAGATGCAGTTGATGATTCCATAGAATAAATAAGAAAAGAGGTGCGGTCGCTAGCCAACCATAACGTGGTAATCGCATCATGCCCGCCCCTAAGAGGATAGCCAGTGCAATCTGCGCGGGAAGTAAAAATTTAAGATTCGTTTCTCGATAAGATCCGGAAACCAATAAACCTATCATTGAAATAATAATCAATAGACTTGGAATACCAATTTGCCAGAGTGGGTGTTGGCTATCGCGGCGAGGAAATAAACCTAAGCCAAGTAATATCAGAAGCGGAATAATAAGGATTAGGGTGAGACTATCCACCGTTTGTCCATAAGCCAAAATGGTGACTATCCGTTCAATTCGATCGCCTAACGGCACCAAATCGCCTGTTGAAGGCCAATTGGTGAGTTGCTTATAGGCGGTGAACATCCATGGCGTAAAATGAATGAGTGTCAATAAATTAACATTCACAAAAACGAGAAGGGCGCGCCAATCACGTCCCTGTAGCCACCACAAACAAAAAATAATACCTTCAACCAGCATCGTGAATGGAAAGGTATATTGGGTATACAGTCCGAAAACATTGACAAAGCTCACGGCAAATGACCAGCCCGCAATATTGAGATATTGGTCCATTGAGCGAGTTGTGGTCTGATGATGGGCGGCGCGTAACCAATGGCTGAAAAACCACAGACTCCATACACTCAAAGCCGCTAGTTGAGCATACATGCGCGCTTCTTGACTATAGTAAACGGCGAAGGGATTGAGGGCAATCAATAGTGCGGCAAGCAGACTGACCCGACTATCAAATAATCGTCGACCGAGCGCGAGCGTTCCGGCAACAGCCAAAACACCCCAAAATACGGATAAACTGCGCAAACCGAATTCCGTATCACCTACTTCCGCAACCCAATATTTAAGTGCTAGATAATAACCCGGTGGATGAATATCGTGACTCGTGGCTTCAATTAAATCACTGGCATCACGCTCAGCTAGCCGCAAACTATTGCCTTCGTCATGCCAGAGTGATTGTGTGTCCACTTTATGCAGGCGTGTACCGAAAGCCAATAGGAGAACAAAGATTGCGACCAGCCAAGCACGTTTCATCATTAGATTTGTTTAGTCCGCTTGTAATAACCTAGGTAGCTGGTACCTCGGTTGTATCCGCTAAATCAGTGTGATCAAGTAATTTACCGATTGCGTAAGGTCCCTTGTGTTGGGATTCATAATAAGTCCGCATCAACATTTCAATGATCAAACCCAGTAAGATGGCTAAGATACCACCAACCATGAAAACTGACCAGAAAATAGGCGCAGGCGTATCCATAAATGGATTACCAGTGAAGAGCGCATGGAGAAGCATATAGATAAATGCTAACCCTGACATGCCCAAGAAGAGGAAACCGGCTCCCCCGAAAATATACATCGGGCGGGTATTGTATTTGGTCAGGAAAGTAACCGTCATCAAATCGAGGACAACTTTCAAAGTCCGCCACAACCCATACTTACTCTTGCCATGCAGACGGGGGCGATGATTGACGACCATTTCATCAATCCGGGCCCCGGCGGCTTCGGCTAGAACGGGAATAAACCGATGCATTTCACCGTATAAACGCACATGGTTCAAAACTTCACGGCGGTACATTTTTAAAGTACAGCCATAATCGTGTAATTCAACACCCGTGACCCTCGAAATAATGCCATTAGCGGCCATTGAAGGCAGACGCCGGGTGACCATCCGATCTTTACGATCTTTACGCCAACCACTGACTAAATCATAGCCATCGTCCATACGTGCGAGCATACGTGGAATGTCTGCCGGATCATTTTGCATGTCGGAATCCATCAATGTGATAATCGCGCCCGTGGCTTGATCAATACCCGCTTGAATGGCGGCAGTTTGACCAAAATTACGTCGTAATAAAACAACGCGCGTATGCGGTGATTCTTTGGCAATTTCAGCGAGAACATCCCGACTCTTATCGCGACTGCCATCATCTACATAAATGATTTCATAACGAATATCCATTTGGCTCAGTACGCCAACGATTTCAGAATGTAGCGGGCGGATATTATCTTCTTCGTTATAAACTGGCAAAACCAGCGATAAATCATAGGGATGGTCTTCTTGGCCCTTATAATTTGCGTATCCGTTGTTCATGAGTTTTCGTCTTTTTAACCGTCAGTTGTGCGTGGTTAAAGGCGACTTACTCTCCTTATCTAATGTTAAGCCCATCAAAATGCCGAAAGTTTAAGGTTTTCGGCAACCTGTCAGCGCAACACAGTCTCACTCAATACAACTATTTTTGTCAAGCGGGATTTAAGATTGTTGAGATTTGCTCGACAGATTTGGCGTAACACGCTATAAACTAGTCATAAATTAATCTGCTTTATCTGCAATTGTTAGAGATTGTGTAGATGACTAGCCAGACTGAAGCGAACTATATAGGATTGTCTATTAAGGACTCGGCAACTTAAGCTTAATCACATACCTGTATGGTTAAATTTACGAAATCTTTTTAACTTGACAAAATCAGTAGGGCACTTTTCTTTTGGCATTCAGTCGGCTGTGCTATACTATCTTGAGATTAGGGGTAGGGAGTGAGTTTTTAGTTGATAAGCTTGGTTAGGTATTCATTATAAATAGAATCTCTGTACGATAACAGGCCATAAAAGCATGTTATGAGGCATGAACTTAACCGCTCCTATCAGTTAATAAATCACTACCCCCAGATTAGGCTAATTTTGCTAAGATTTAGTAGTATGCTGTTTATCAGAAGGTAATAGCTATGACTCAACAAAGTGGTCCGGGTGTAGAGCAATTGCTCCAAATGGCCATCAACAATGCCAAACAAGATAATCAAGAAGGTGCCAAAGTTATCTTGCGTCAGGTTTTGAAGCAAGATAAACGCAACGATCGCGCTTGGATGTGGTTAGCATATGTCGAAGATGACCCCGTACAACGTCGGCGTTTTCTCGAAAATGCAGTGCGGATTAACCCTAGTAACAAGGCCGCCCAAAAAGCACTCAGCAAGATCAAAAATAAGAAGGCAAGTCGCCGGAATATGACCATGCTCTATGGGGGCGCGGCTCTGATTTTCTTATTAGTTATTAGCGCACTTGCGTGTGTTGTCGCCTTATCGCTTTAATCATACTAATTTTAATATTCTTGATAGAGTAGGCAGGGGAGATAAGTTGAACAAAGACGAACTTCGTGCAATATTGACTGCTGGAATTGATGCCGCCCGTAATAATAATCCTATTTTGGCGCGGCAATCGTTTCGGGAGGTGCTCGCGGAAGACCCCAACAATGAATTGGCGTGGATGTGGCTTGCTCAAGTCGTTGATCTTGATGATCAGCGTCGGGAAGCACTTCAAAATGTTTTACGAATCAATCCCAATAATGACCGAGCACGGGAGGCTTTGCGTCGTTTAGGGGATGATGTGCCTGATCCCAATCAAGTTCAATCCCGCTTGTCCCAAGCACTAGAAAGTAGTAGTGCGCCATCATCACCACCTCCTCAATCCACGGCCACGGCATCAGTATCAAGCCAATCGCCAGTATTTGTTCCCAAGAAAACCGATCATAGCAATCAACCTCGTGAATTATGGTCAGCGAACAAGCGTGGTAATAACAACAACCAAACGATGTTTATGCTACTTGTGTTGTTAGCTGGTGTCTTGCTAATTATAGCGGGGCTCGTTATTGCCATTAATCAAATTGTTGATTCACCGGTCACTGAAACCAGTACCCCGACCGAGGCTATTGTTGCAGGCGGGAATGCAAATCAACCAGTTGCGACCAATACCCCAAGTGGTCCAACGGCTACCTTTGTCGTCATTTTAGAGACGGCCACACCGCCCTCAACCTTATTACCGACAGCCATCCCGAGTGAGACACCCATTCCAACCGAAACACCCATTCCTGTTCCACCGGATGACAACTTGTCCTTGGTCTTTGTTTCGGGTACAGGGTTGTCTTCTATTCGTGGTGATGGTTCTAGTGAACGTAGCTTGAATGTTGCATTAGGCGACGGTGGCGGTTTAAATATCAGCCAAGGTGCCTTATCAGCCGATGGCAGTTCAATGGTGTTCTCTGCCATCGTGAATGGTGTTCAAGAAATCTACAAAGCTAGTGCAAACGGTAGCAATGTCGAAAAATTAACCAATCTGTCCGCTGGTCAAACGTTTGATCCGGCTTGGTCACCCGATGGTCAATTTATTGCTTTTGCTTCGGATGCCAATGGCAATCTTGATATTTATGTTGTTAGCGCGAATGGTGGTATTCCCCGTCGTGTAACCAGTACACCAGATGATGAACGTCAGCCAGCATGGTCACCCGATGGTAAATATTTGGCTTATACGGTTAGCCCCACCACTTTGGACACCGAAATTTTCGTTGTTGAAATTGGTTCAATCAGCAACCTTAGCCAACCGTTAATTGAAGACAATACCGGAAACAATGCTTGTCAAATTACCCGTGCACCACGGCTTAGTTTCTCACCATCATTTTCACCGGATGGCAAACGAATTGCATTTATCTCTAATCGTGATTCCGCCACTGATAGTGATGTTTATATTATGAACAGTGATGGTAGTGGTGTGACCTTAGTTAGCTCAAATGATGGCCGTTCGCAAGACCAATCAGTATCTTGGTCACCGGATGGGCGCTGGCTCGCGGTTGTAAGTAGTCGCAATGCGGCGGTGATTAATGAAAGTGGTTTTGTGGATGCTGGTGAAGCCGCAAACGCTGTGATTGAAGAACCAACCGCAACACCGACACTTGAACCAACTGCGACGCTTGATAGCTCTGCCGAAACCACAGATGAAACAGCAGATGAGGCAACAACTGAAGCGACTGATGAAACGGCTGACGTAGAACCAACACTGGTACCAACGGCCGTTGCAACTGAAGCTCCAGCCGCATCGGACGAAACAACACTGTGGTTATATGATATTGATGCTAAATTGTGGTATCAGGTGACTGACGAAACCGCAACCCATGTATTCTGGCAATCGTTAAGTGGTACCAATATTGAAGCCGCTGAAGATA
>JBNLCD010000321.1:0-6742 GCA_050303635.1 Anaerolineae bacterium | reverse complement strand
TCACTGACGGTTTCACCGCCCGGACAACTGGCCCCATTATCATGGCCCGCATAAATCGTCTTTTGCACATCAAGCGCCGGGGCAACCACATCAATTGTCGCCGTATCCGTATCGCTGGGATCGGTTAAGCCCGGTAGATCATTGCCCAGATTATCGGTCGGATTGGCACTCGCGGTGACCGTATTGGTCAGGTCCGTTGCTGGCACCGTCGTTTGATAGTAGTAAGTGATGATATCGCCGGGCGCCATGGGGAAGGTTGGACTACCCACAAGCGTCATGGCGGTTTCATCAATGCTCAGATCGAGATCGTCCAAAGCAATCGTATTCAGGTAGGTATCGCCGGTGTTTTCGACCACGAAGCAGTACGTGATATTCGCACCGGTGATGTCACTGACGGTTTCACCGCCCGGACAACTGGCCCCATTATCATGGCCCGCATAAATCGTCTTTTGCACATCAAGCGCTGGATCCACTACGGTAACCGTGTTATCCAAACAGTTGTTGTTGCCTTCATTGCTTTCCGTGACAACTGGCCCCGGATCAACCGTACAACCTGTCCCTAGATTGATGTAATTACCAGTCAAAGTTGGTGTGGCTGGAATGGTCACATCGAAGCTACCATTGGTTGCACCAATCGTGACAGTCGCTCCACTAGCCGTACAAGTCACAATATCGCTGGAGACTGCACAACTGATATTGACTGAATTATTTATATTTGTAAAGTTACCCGGCACTAATGCGCCGTCAGGTACTAATCCAGCGGGCAAGGTATCGCTCAGGATAACTTCAGTATCGGCAAAGTCAGCTCCCGCACTGCCTGTATTGGTGACAGTTAACGTCCAGTTGAAGGTATCGCCTAAATTAATCGGGCTACCATCGTTAGCTTTGCTAATTTGAAGGTCCGGTTGGCCCAATGTGACTTCGGCACTGGATTCATTGGATATCACAATTGGCGCACTTGGATCAGAAGATGTCGGGGCTGATGCAGTCGCGGTGTTAGTAATACTTGTAGCGATAACATCATCACCGTCTGTTAGGTACGTACCTGTACAGGTCACTTGTTCGCCTGGATCTAGGTAGTTGTCACCATCACCCGGTGTCGTTGAGCTAACAAGCGTTGCATCTACGACTGGATCGCAAGTGGCAGATATCATCAAATCATTGATAGTTACCGGACCACTCAATGAAGCATCACCTGAGTTCATTACTATAAACGTGTACGTAATTGTTTCGCCGGCTCCACTGAAAGTTACCGGATCGGCTGATTTGATCAAGGTTAATTCTGCGGACGCATAAATCGCTGATGCATTCGCCGCAACAGGACTTGTTTGAACACTTGTTGCTTGAGCGGTATTCTCGAATTCACCCGTTTGAGCAGTGATTGGACCAAATACACAGTATGCATAATGGAAATTATCACTCGCATCAGCCACTTGTAAAGTGGGCATCGTGCTCCCTGTGGGTAAATCAGAATTGTCTAGTGTAAGCCAAGTACAACCAGCTACTTGTCCAGGATACAAATTATCGGTGACGGAAACGCCCGTTAGCTCAACATCGCCGGTATTTTCAACAAGAATGCGATACCAGACTTCTTCGGTATCGGGCAACGTCGGGATGATGAGTTGTTGGTAAGGGAACCATGGCCCTGTTGCACTTAAACCAACTTCCTTGCGAATCGAAAGAATTGGATTCGGATTATTTACGACTAAGGTGTCGGTTGCTGTATTGCCAAAATAGGTTTCACCACCGGCAATATGGGAAACATTATCACTTTCGTTGTCGTAAATACCCGCTGTTGCGGATGTAACATCAACGGAGACAGTACATGTTCCACCCGGTGCGATTGTGCCGCCAGAAATTTCAATAAAATTATCCAAAGAGGTTGGTGTAGATACAAAGCTACCGCAAGTTGTAGATGCATTCGGAATGGGTGCAACAACAACATTGGTTGGGAATGTGTCGATGAATGCAACGCCATTAATGGCATCCGCCGGATTAGGATTGGTTATTGTAAATTCTAGAGTGGTTACTTGATTTACCAGAATAGGACTATCCGCAAAGTTCTTGCTGATTTGAGGCGGAGCCAATACTGTTATGGCGTCTTCCCCATAACCATCAACCGTGTCATTACGTCCCGATTCCGTCGTGGAGATGAAGCCACTCGTATTGGTTCGAATGCCGGGAATCACAGACGATGGTGGACTAGCCGTTGTGACATCCACCGTCACCGTACATACACCATTATTGGGTGGAATGATTCCACCGGTAAACTCTATATCAGAGGTTCCACTAACGGCTGTAATCGTCCAATCCGCAATCGTTCCACAGTCAGAAGTTGCATTACTTGGATTGGCAACAACAATCCCAGTTGGCAGTGTATCGGTAAAGCTAGCACCCGTTAGTTGTACAGCATTCGGATTGGTGAGAATGAATGCTAGTTGTGTAGTCCCCCCCACACCAATTATGGGATCGACAAAAACCTTATCTAAGGTCGGATCATCAGGGTAAACACATGCTGAAAACACAACGTCATCGATATGTGTCTTACTTGATGTATTAGAATTCTTAGCATCAAACGGATATAGACGAAAGACCGTTGTTGTTGCCCCTAGATTGGTGAGATTCGTCAAATTTACCTGCATAAAGGTTGTTGTTATTACTTGACCTGCAGTAACACCATCTAAGATGACGGTCGGACTTCCAGAAAGTGTAGGACCATAATCAAAAGCATATTGATCTGCCCCATTATTGGACTTCGCAACATAAAAACTCAAGTCTAACGAAGTAAGCCCTGCTGTATCAACGATAAATTCAAAGTATTCCGTTCCGTTTGGATCAGGAGCTGGTGCAGTTAATGAGTCCGCTGTCCAAGAGCCAGATCCGTCTCCTGTATTGTCTTTACCATTAATTTCAATTTGTGTAGCAGTATATTCCGTAAAGGCAGAATTAGGAGCTGGATAAGTATCCGGCGATAAGTTTTCGGCTGGATTAACTGCACTAGTAGCTAATGGGAATGTCCAAGTTGCAATTGGACTTGAAACACAGACACCCGGTGAGATATTGGTTACTTCCAAATCATCAATAGCAATCAGTGGGGTCGGCACACCATTTACCAGAAGCGGATCTGAAATATTATTATAGGTAGCCACCATACTGGATGTAACGGGTACAGCAATTGTACAAGTGCTATTCGCTGGAATCGTCCCGTTCGAAAAATCAATAGTGGTTGCGGTTGTGTTAATGGTCGGCGTCCCACACCCGCTTGGGACGGCGGCCCCGTTGAAAGTCACATTGGGGGGTAAAGTGTCAATAAAGCTATAACCAGATACTTCGCCACCATTAGGATTAGTAATCGTGAATGTCAGAGTTGAAGTTTCACCCGGCGCAATGACATCTGGCATAAATTGCTTAGAAAATCCAGCTACAAGCGGATCGATAATAGCGGCAAAGCGTGCTTCAGAACTAAAGTCTGAATTATAATGATAACTTGAACCGGAGAAGTCATATAGCAAACTATTGAGCGTTTGGGTTGTGCCATTACCCACCCCATCGAGAATGGTCACATGATAGGTGGTAATAACGCTACCACCGGATTTCAGACTGCTTTGCAAACAGGCATTATAGTTTGGACTGCCCGGATCACTTTCCCACAAACAAGCATCCGCATAAAGCATGTCATGGGCACTTGGGAATTGCGGAACACGCGGAGATGTACTAGCTGAATAGGTTGTACTCACGTCCAATATCTGGAAGACATAATTCGGTAAGGTCAGGAATGATTCTAACTGTTCATAACCTTGGGTGGCTGTACTGCCATATAAACGAATATAGTAGGTCTCGCCTACATTTAAGGCCATCGTTCCGCCTGCTGGAACGGATGTTAAACTCCCTAAGCTAGTCCCAAATTGTACATCAGTGGTTGCATTTCGATTTTGCGAAATGAGATGTTCAATGTAGAGTTGGCGTGGTTCAGGTGATGTTGTACTGATTGGCCCATTAACTGATCCTGTCCCATTAACGGTAATCGTATATTCTCGTGATTGATCATAGGGATCACCTGTTGGATCAATTTCGACCTCAAAGTATGCATCCACACAAGGTCCACCGTCTGTAATATCGGGTAAATCAATGGCGGCTTTTGTGTCAGGATTAAGTGTGATAGCGGAACTACCACTACCCAGACTTATAGTCGCTGTGATACTCGAAATATTTTCGCCGACGGCACAAACTCGAACCCCAACCGGAAAATTGAGAGGTCCTTCAGTTGCTCGGTTACTATCCAAACCTATTATATCCCAGGTAATGGATTCCACTGTCATTGTGGGAGCGGCTTGTGCTGAAGGTAAACTAGATGTGAAAATGGTGCTTAATAGGACAGCACCTATTAAGAAAATGAAAAAACGCTGAATATGCCTTCTATTCATTATGAAATGAAACTCCTTAAATCCCTTGTGTGTTGCGTTAAATACCCTGATATATAGATGATTTTGAGATCTGATAAATGAAACTCAAATTTAAATGAAACAATCAATAAACAATAATAACTGAATTACACGGGTATGAAAACCAAGTTTTACAAATAAAGGATTCATGAAATAGGTAAAATTTAATGTGGCAAACTAATAAACAAGAAAAATAAACACCTGAATTGAAGCCAAAAAAAACAAATCCTCTCAAGAAATTAATGGAAATTAAAAAAATGGGAGGACTTGTTTTAATTTGTTTACAATTTCACAAATGTGTAAATTAACGCAGTTGATTAGACCAATTTTTGAATATATCGACTAGGCTTTGATAATGGTCTTTATTACGGAGTGAATAATTATCCATACCGCGTAAATCATCCCCGACACCAATATCACGGCCAGTGCCTGAAAAGCCCCATTGCATAAAACCTGCGGCACCTTGCCCGAACCATTGATCTAGTTTCATATGGGTATAGGCGGCTTTATTGCCTGCGGCAGCACTGAATTCCTCAACAATAATCGGCTTACCTAAGCCTTTGAGGACGTCCAAATCTAGAATGCTATTTTCTTCTTCGAGCGCAAAGGGAGCCTGCGGATTATGATCGTCTTGGTAAAAATGAACTGTCCCAAAATCAATCGTAGCTAAATTGTAAAGTCGTCGTGTGAATTGACGAATATCTTGACCATCTGGCGCAACATGACCGGCGCGGACTAAGCCAGTTGTGATGAGATGATTGGGATCATTCTTGCGGATTAGGGCTGAGACAGATTGGGTAAATTTAAGGAAATTAGCGCCATCATTAACGGTTACAGGACGCGGATGGAGAGCATATTCATTCCCCAACTCCCATGCGAAGATTGCGGGGTGATCACTTAGAACAGAGGTTATTTTGTCAACAAGCGGCAAGTAGTTCCGTTGATAGCCGTTGGCATTAAAATATGATTTGTCTAAATGCCCCAGCGGATGGCCATGCTCATGAAAAGTCTGATCTTTGTGCACATAAAACGCACTATCCCCTAAACCATCGTTTAACACAACAATTCCAAGTATTCCAAAACTATGCAGGATATCGAGGGCCGTTTTGGTCAAGCTGATGCAACTATTTAAATCAGCATCGCGATGCACCGCATGAAATCGCACGACACGCATCCCAATTGATTCGAGCACGTTGAGTTGTTTGATCTGATCGTCGGTTGTTGTATGTTGAACTGCAGCTAAACCTGTTCCATAAAAAGCAAATTCACGCAAATTTGCGCCGATAAAACGAAATGGTTGATCATCAACTAGAAATCGTGATCCATCCGTCTGCACACGTCCTTGCGCACCACCGGAAGCCTTATGTAAGAGACGTTCACCACTATTTTGATTAAATTCAGCTACCCACTCATTAATTTGACCATCAATTTGTCGCCATACCCAGCCTAACGGACCGATGACTTGATTATGGCGGAGTAATTTTATTTTGTCGCCTGCATTAAATTTGCGCACAACATCACTATTGACGGAGGCACGCGCTCGGACATTTAAGACAGCAGGCTGAACGATATAAATTTCTTCATCTTCAGAAGTGATTAAGGGAGCAAAAATAGAATCATCAGTAAATTTTTCTAAGAGGTGGAAATCGGCATCTTGATGGAATTCGGCAATCCAGTTATCAGTATGGGCAATACGTCGCCACACCCAGCCATCATCGGACTCTTGACGAATCGCGACTTCAATTTCGACTTGTTCATTTTCAGATACAAAACCGACGATATTATCGTCAATTTGGGGGCTACTGCGGAGATTAATTCTTGATACACGAACAATATATAATTCAGTGGACATAGAATCCTCACTCGCCTCAAAACAAATCGTTTATGCAATTTGTTTTAAGCCTACTGTAATATTTACAGTAGGGCAAATGCGACACCAATCATAGATGCCAAGATGCCAACGAGCCAAAAACGTTGTACCACTTGCGTTTCGCTCCAGCCAAGTTCTTCAAAATGATGGTGGATAGGTGCCTTGCGGAAAAAGCGTTGACCGCCCGTCCATTTGAAATAAGAAACTTGAATAATCACACTGAGTGCCGCGGCAACAGGCATAATTGCAATTAGCGGCAACAAAAACCATTGGCCTGTCATCAACGCAACGGTCCCCAACGCCGCGCCAAGTGCAAGGGAACCGGTATCACCCATAAAGAGTTGCGCCGGATGCGCATTGTACCAGAGAAAGCCAAAGCACGCCCCGACAATAATAAAGGCAAATTGGGTCAGGAATATTTGCCCTTGGA